>QMVO01000122.1 GCA_003661125.1 Methanosarcinales archaeon | reverse complement strand
CGTATTTTAAATATCTCAGAGAAGAACTCAAATACTTAGGACTCATTGGGATAATAGGTTTAATCGTAGCGATACTGGGGGTTATTGGGGTAATAAAGGTGTAAAAATGATGCCACCGCCCGACTCTGCGGCAACTTTTTTATCCGCAATACGTTAAGTGAAATACCCAAGCCCTTTCATAAAAAATCGCAATAGGAGGTGATAAGTATGGCATTTAAAGTACTGTTCCTCGCCCATGCTCCTGATGCAGAGGCACAGAAGCATAGATGTGTTATTGAAACGCCCAAGTACTATAAGCTCTTTGTAGTAGTGGTCAAAGATCAGGAGCAAGCAATTGAAGTATGCAAAAAGGTTGTCAAAGAGGAGGGCATTCAGTCAATCCTTCTCTGTCCATGATTTACACATAGAGATGTTGCAGAGATATCAGAAGCGGTTGGTGAGAATGTCGGAGTTTTCGTAGCCAGAGGAGATGGTCCGAGTAACAGGACTTCAATGGAAGTGATGAGAAGTGAAGGCTGGTTTTCAGAAAAAGGGAGAGAATAAAATTCCCTGCTTTCTTGTTTACTTCAAGATCAAGATAAAGAATGTCAAAGTTGGTCTTGGGCACTCTGCGGTGCTTCGCACCTTGCCCCTATCGGGGTCACTTAACAGGTGGATATGTGGCTCGCTATTGCTCACCCAAATTGCCCTATTGGGCAACTTCGTATACCCGCGAGCCGTTATCGGAAATTGCGAGTCCCCTTAGAAATAAGAAGATGTGGCAAGATAATTAAAATAGGGGAAACGGTATGCTCAGTCTTAGTTGGTTACCAATAGTTTGGTTACGCACAATAGCAGTTGCCCTGATTTTGTATGTTCTTTTCCCGCGCCTCTCACTAAACCTCGAGAAGTTTGCTTTAAAATTCAAGTTAAGTCAACTTCATGTGTATTATGCAATGATTGCTTTTTGGGAACTTGTAACAGTTGGAATTATCTTCTATTTACTGAAAATAAATGACCTTTCCTTAAGCGCTATCGGTCTTACTGGAGATTTATCTCCGACAGCAATTGTATATGTGATTATCGGGGTCATTATTTCAGCAGGTCTTTATCCGTTGATTCAAGCATTTAGTAAAATTATAGGATGGGATATGTTCTGGCGTCGTCGCAAGGATACAGATTGGTTCCCAAGAGATGTCGAATATTTATCTACAAAAAGAGAGGTAGTTTCAATGTTTCTTATAGTAGTAATCTCCATTCCAATTTTAGAGGAAATAATTTATCGCGGATATGTTTTTACTGCTCTTTTGCAGAATTTCGACAACATTATTCTCGTATTTATCTTAACCTCGCTTATCTTTGCCAGAATACACTGCTTAGCTGGACCAGGATTTATGCTTTACATCTTCATAGGAACCTTTATACCATCTTTTCTATACTGGAAATTTGGAAGATAGGGGAAATCAGCATTCCCTTTGTAGAAAAGGAGGGAAAAATTAAACCACGGAAACAATAAAATGTGGGCATACATAATCTGTGCCATTATTTGGACATTCTTCCTGGGCATACTGATCCCTGAAAGAAAAGGGAAACACATTATTTCAGAAATCTATGGACATTGTGGAATGAGCTTTCTCTTGACATCACTGGTGCTTGGTCTGGGTAGAGTAGGGGCACAGTATGATATCCTTTTATTGAAAATCGTTGGTTTTATCCTTTATGCCCTGGCAGTTTTCCTTATTGTATCTCCAATCATCGCTCTTAAAGGAAAAGGTAGGCCAAAATCAAAAGATTTCACAACAACTACTTCTCTCGTGACCACAGGCATTTATCAAATTGTTCGTCATCCTATGAGCTTGGGCATGGTCATCTGGGCAATTGGATTGATGCTAACGTTTCAATCAATTTTATCCGTAATATTGGGAACAGCAGCTATCTTTTGTCTTTACATATACTCCAAAAAAGAAGATGTATTCAATATTAAGCAGTTTGGAGATAGAGCCTTATGCCCAAATGGGAAGTTAGGAATATGGCAATGCCATGTTATTATCTCCCTGCTGCAAGGTCAGGCATCCTTCAAGGTCATAAAGCACTTGCTGCAAGTATAGTAAAAAAAAGCCCCATATGTCGGTATAGAGAGAGTGGAAATTCCAAAGTTCTCTGGTGTAGTATCTGATTTTATATCCTCTGTTATTACCCTGCCAGAGGAGAAGGGGACTTTTTATCCGCTCGCTCAAGAATTTGAAAAAGAATTGATTAAAGGGGAAATCGTAGTTCGAACTTTAGATGAGTATCTTTATCCAGAAATTCAATATAATTTTCTTGATACTGAAATTCCATTACATAGAGCTTCCTCAACAGTTTCTGAATTAGCACCGCTATTCCTTTATTTGAAGTACACCGTTGAGCCTGGGAGCGTTTTAATAATCGAAGAACCAGAAGCGCACCTACATCCAGGAAATCAGCGTATTTTAGCAAGATTCTTGGTCAAATTAATTAGAAAAGGCGTTAACATAATTATTACTACACATAGCGAGTATTTATTGGAACAACTGAGCAGTTATATTATGCTTAGCAAGATTGAACCCATGAAACGTGTTGAAAAATATGGATATAATGAAGATGATTTCTTGAAACACGATGAAGTTGCCACTTACGTATTCAACTATGATAAAAGGAGTGGTGGAAACAAAATAACGGGGGTTGAAATAACGGAAGAAGATGGAATTTCGCAGGATGAATTCATCAAAATTCACGAAGCCCTTTATGAAGAAACACTTAAGCTTCGAAGAGATTTAAGTGGCGATGTATAAATAATGGGGGAACCATTTTATGCCCATTATGGATTGTATTAAAAGTGATTTCGTTGAAGAGAGAGTAAACCACTGCTCAGAGAGACGCTGTAAACTGAAGCTTGCAGGTTTGAGTGTCTATATCGTATTGAAAGGAGAAAAAATTTGTGACGATCGTAGAATATGTGACTGTATTATTTTTACAACGGGAGATGAATATATCGTTATTGGTATCGTAGAACTGAAAAGCAAGACTGCTTTATATATTTACCAAATCTCTTACTTTCTCTTTTACATCCTCTGCATTCATTATGGAAGTGCCTACAAGCAAAGCATCGGCACCTGCCTCGAACATCCTTGTTGCATCTTCTTTACCATCAATTCCGCTCATCGCTATCAAAAGGCTATCGCCTGGCAGCTCAGCCTTGATTTCAGGTGCAATAGCCTCAAAAGTTGCTAAATTTACTTCAAACGTGTTCAGGTCTCGGTTGTTTATACCTATTAACGATGCGATCCCTAAAACATCCTGATTCAAAATCTTCTCCTTTGACTCGCTATCTATCTCGATAAGGGCTTCCATGCCAAGCGAAGAAGCCTTCTTTGCCAGCTCTCTCAATTTTTTGACGCTTAGAAACCGTGCTATTAGCAATAATGCATTTGCCCCATACACATATGATTCGTACACCTGAAAATCATCGAAAATGAAGTCCTTTCTCAATACTGGCAGGTCAATAGCGAGTTTTACGTTTTTCAAATCTTCTAAACTACCTGAAAACGCTCTGTCGGTTAAAACTGATATTGCACATGCACCCCCTTTTTCCATTTTTTCCGCTGCTTCCGTGGCTTCTATTTCTATCCCTATCCCTGTCCCTTCTTCTCCCTCTTTTAATCCTTTTCTCTTTATTTCTGCGATTACCGCCCTTTTTCCTGTTTTTTTTGACTCTAATATCGCTTCTTTTATGCTCCTTCGTTCCTTTAGCTTCTCAATAGTCTCCCTTTTTCTTTTTATTATTTCTTCTACCATTCTTCTCCATTTCTTTTGACTTCTGTTCTTTCCATTTTTATAAATAAAATAAAAATAGAAAAACTTATATATTATCCCGCTAAAATATTAGCGGAGGTATAATGACATGATTGCGCAAGAGCAAAAGCCTATGGAAGAGATCTTGAGTTATCTCGAGGGAAAGCAGAAGGTAGTAACAATGGGTTGCGGGGGGTGCGCTACTTTCTATGGTACGGGAGACAAAAAAGCGATAAATGAGATGGCAGAAAAACTTACGAAAGAAGGGAAGGAAGTCACCAAAATTATCTTGCCTTTAGGTATTTCTGCCTGTGAGATTGATATGAGTTCAGCGTTTTTGGAAAAGAACCGAAAGGCAATCGAGAACTGCGATGCCGTCTTGGTGATGAGTTGTGGTGATGGTGTTCAAGTAGTGACCGAATACATAGATAACAAAATGGGTCTCGCGAAAGCCACATATCCCGCAAATGATGCATTGGGGCTTGTAGGTGGTGGTCCTACTAAGTTCAAGGAGACATGTCAGTCCTGTGGTATGTGTGAATTGGGGAAAACCGCTGGTATCTGCCCTTTGACTTCATGCGGAAAGGGGTTGATGAACGGTCCTTGTGGAGGAGTGCGAGCTGATAACAAATGCGAGATAGATGAGAAAAAGGACTGTGCCTGGGTGAAAATTTATGAACGAATGGAGAAACTTGGCGAACTCGATAAGTTCATAGAAATGCGGGACCCACACGAATGGAGCAAAATGAAAAGGCCACGTCTATTCGAGATAGAAAAGGCAATCAGTCCTGTGGGTGCAATGCTTGGTACTCTACCGGCATATCTGACTTTGCTCCGGAAGCCGAAGCTTGAAGAATAAAAGAGGAGAGTGAAAGAAAAAAATGGGTGATGAAGTTTATAGCGACTTGATGAAAGAATTAGTGGAAGGGAAGTATGTCTTCACAGGGGAGCTGGAACCAGAGAAGGCAGGGGATGTCCACGAGCCGATTGAGATGGCAAGGGACTTGAAGGGTCTGGTAGTAGCATGTAACGTGACGGACAATCCGCAGAGTTTCGCTTACGTTAACAGTATGGCAGCATCGTATCTAATCCAGAAAGAGACCGGCATGGAGTGCGTATATCAGCTAAGGTGCGCGGACAGGAATCGAATGGCGCTATTATCCGACGTGCTTGGTGCTGGCGCTTTAGGACTGAAGAATATCTTGGCGTTAACGGGCGACCACGTATCATTGGGAGATACACCGAACGCAAAACCTGTATTCGACCTGGACTCAACCACGCTTATAGCCATGATACGGAAAGTGGTAGACGAGGGCAAGGACCTCGAAGGCAATGAAATACATAATCCGCCGAAACTGCACGTGGGTGGGGCAGCAGCACCCGGAGCAGCAAATTTAAAGGCAGAGGTTGCAAAGGTGAAGAGAAAAATCAAGGTAGGGGCGGAATATATACAAACGCAAGTCGTTTACTACACCGAGGTTCTGGACAGGTTCTTCAAAGAACTGGGGAAAGTGGACGTTCCGGTTCTGGTGGGAATATTCCCTGCCAGGACTTTCGGACAGGCTGATTTCTTCGATAAATACGTTGCAGGCGTGGATGTACCACCGGATTATCTTGAAGCCATGCGGAAGACGAAGGAGATAAAGGACAAAGAGAAGAGGAAGGAAGAGGTGGACAGAGTCAACGTAGAATTCTTTACCGCGTTTCTGGAACATCTAAAAGATACACCGGCGGCGGGATGCCACATGATGGCAGTGGGGTATCCGAGGATAATTGCACCTCTTAAGAAAGTGATAGAGTAAGAATTTTTGGGGTATTATTTATTTTCCCTTTTTTCTTTTTATTTTATTTATTTGTATTTGTTTAGCTCATTTCAAACAAAGCTCATTGACGAGCAATTTTTTGAGTTCGTCGTAGACATCTTTTCCCTGTAACCGCCACGTGGCGAAGACGGAAGCGATGTACTGGTAAT
>QMVO01000121.1 GCA_003661125.1 Methanosarcinales archaeon | reverse complement strand
CTACCACATTATCCAATCGATTTTTCGATCAGAAAAGAAATAAGTATCTACGGATATAAATATTACAGTTTGCCAAAAAACGAAGACGGGTTCCTAGACATTTTCGTAAACATTCCACCATACATAGACATCGATAAAGTGATTCGTATTGTGATTCTGGGATATCTAACATTTAATTCGTGCTTTGGACACTTTGACAAACAAGTGAAATACGATTTAAGAGTAATACCCGAAGACTGGAAATGAAGGAGGTTTTGGTTTTTTTGAGTGCGATGCTTCCCGGGACGGAACTGCGGTTATCGATACCGTTAGCGTTCGCGCTGGGTATGAGTCCCGCGGAAGCGTTTTGCTATTCCTTTGCGGGTAACATGGTGCCAGTGTCATTGCTGCCGGTGATACTGGAAAAAGCCACGGACTGGCTGAGAAAATTCCGGGTGTTCGACAAGGTGATAGGCTGGCTGTTCACGCGGATAGAGCGTCACAGTGGCGTAATAGCGAAATATGGCATAATAGGCTTGGTATTGCTCGTTGCGGTGCCGATGCCCGGAACGGGCGGTTGGGCGGGCTGTGTAGCCGCGTTTCTGATGCGGATGCGGTATAGAACAACGGTTATAGCGGTTTCGGCAGGTATGGCGATAGCAGGTGTAGTGGTCACGCTGGCGTGTATGAGTGTTATTGAAATAGCGAGAATTGCAGTGTAGGGTTTTTTTATTGGAGGTGAAAGGAAAAATGAAAGCGTGGGGAATAAAAGGGCCCCATGGATTAATAGAGGTTCATGGAGATTTAGGCAGGGCGATGCGTTCTGCTGTGAAGCACCGGATAGAAAACGGAATGGATGTCAAAGTGGTCGAGGTAAAAGTGGAAGAGGTGGGAACGGATAAAAAGCCGGAGGAATCCTCCAGCTCTTCCTTGGTGAGTGAGCGTGCCGAAATGGATCGTGGCGAAGTTAATTCGGTGATTGACGGAGTCAACTCGATGATAACACATTTAGAGGATTTAACGAGAAGTTTAGTGAATAAATTAAACAGCATGAAAGGACGATTGAAAGCGGTGGAAGAGTTGGCATGGGAGGAAGCGGAAACGATAGACCACATAAAGGATGAGAACTGGCGGTTAGACCAAAAGATACAAAAGGTAGAGAGCGAACAGAGCAACATATATCAGCGGTTGGAAGTGATAGAGCAACAAAAACTGGAGGAATTGCACAACAGATTAGTAGTGGTGGAAGAAGGTATAGAGAGTATGAAGGATCGTAGGGAGCGTTTAGAGGAGGTGGAAGGAGAATGAAGATATATGCGAACATAGCGGATTTGAGTGAGATACCCGAACCAATACTCAATTTAGCGATACGGGACTGGTTTGATAGAGAAGACACGATAATAGGTCAGAGACGTATAGATGATATGTGGGTCAGAATAGTAGGAGATGATGAAATAGTAAGAGCGAGAGCGGAAGTATTGAAAAGAATAACGAAGGTAAGACATGGAGGAGGGGTGAGAATAAAGGAGGTGGAAGAATAATGAGCATAATATTAGAGTGCGTAAAGGAGAACAATGAAGAAGCGAAGAGGAAGTTTCCGCGAGGTCAGCGAGTGGTTGTATCTACGAGTAGCGTGCAGGGCGAAGGAGTTGTAACATACAAGCGATATGCACGCTCGATTGCTGAATTCTTTCCAACTATATATGTTAAGTTGGATAATGGGAGAAAAGTTGCAGTGCCGATGATTGGGGTTAGTCCGGTTGAGGAGGTGGGAGAAGAATGAAGGCAAAAGATTTGGTAGGGAAAAAATTGAATATCAGAGAGCTGATGGAACTTTGGGATCAAGGGTGGGGCATTGCGATACATATGGATATGGATGATGAAGCGCCGTACATTATTAGTCGCAAAAGTGATTTTTTCGATATCCACGATCAGGTCTTCGAGTGCTTCCACGCTGATGATGACAGTGAGGATGAAAAATTCATCGAGGTCGTGGTGAGCGGGGCGGGGGCATAACCCCCTGCACATTTTTTGGAGGTGATGTGTGATGGAAGGAATATATCTAAATGGGTGGACAGATTTGGATGAAGCACAAAGGAAAGTTTTCAAGAGCAAAGAGGAAGCAAAACAATACATCAGCAAGCATGGTGGCGCATTTGTCTTTGAGGAAGAGGGTGAGCGGAAAGTGATACGCAGTGCTGACGAGAGGGGTGTAAGAAGTATTCTTCTTGGAAAAGCATTCGGGTGGATATGAGGAGGCGGAACGAGATGACACAAAATAAAGAAGGAACATTTCCCGTAATAGTGAAGAAAGCAGCGCCTACATATTTGAAAATCGATATAGAAAGGAAAGGTGTATCCATAATAGCTTATACAGAGGATGGGCAAAGGGGACCGTATATAGTTATACACGCTGATGAGCTATCGGATGTGATAGAAGTGCTGAAAAAGGCAGAGGCGATATTGAAAAAGAAAGAGAAAAAGAAAGAAATAAAAATTGATTGAGGGAAAAATGAATAATAATGAGCGAATAGCAAAATATAAGGAATGTCAAGAACCCGCCGTTAAAACGGCGGGCTTGCGAGCGCCGGGGCTCGCAACGCAAGTCTTGAATAGCCTCAGCCAGGGCGGACAACCGCCATCGGGCTACGTCACAGGAGGATATTCACCCCGGGGTGCTTCCCCAGCTCCGGGCTCTGAAGGTCGCTCCACCCCGGCTGGAGAGGGTTCCCGCACGGGAGCCGACACGCCTCCTGCTGACATTGGCGAGGGGACGCTTTCGGCACCCCGTGAGCAAACACCGGATGGGAGAGCGGGATTATCTCCCGCTCACTCTCCCCGAGAAGCGGAAAAGAAGCGAGGAGGTGAGAGGGCGAATTCCTCACACCAAGCAGGTGTGTCTGCTTCGCCCGTGTCCTATGAAGTGCTTGAGGTAGATCAGTATTCAGAGGATGCACTATTTGCGAGGATACGTGATACTACATTCGGTGAAGAATTTCTCGTGCAGGCATTTCTGGAGGATGGAAAGTGGAGAGCGAAGTATGAAGAAGAGGAGGACACGGGACTTTCTCTTGATCTCTGGAATCCCGATATTGATAAAGCTATCCAAAAGGCAGTGGAGCAGATAGTGGTGAAGGAGGTGAGCGAGGAATGAAAATAGGAACGGATCATGTAACACGGGCGCTGGAGCGTCTAAAAGCATGGGTGGAAGTGGAGGAGCAGAGAGCGAATTTCATGGCGAAAGACACAACGGATCATGATGAAGAGGTAGCATACAGAGCGAAAGCAGAGGTATTGGAACAGGTGCGGATAAGGATAAGCACAACAATCATGGTGATAGAGGAGGTGAGTAAAGAGGAATGAAACTGTGTTTGAGGTGCGGATACGTGGAAGGAGACGATTTTCCGCCATATGGTCCATACGGGTATGATGAGTGGGGTTGCCTTGACTGGGGTATAGATGGCGCGCCAGAATTCCGTGTTACTGGAGAAGCGGAAGGAAAATGTCCGCGATGCGGAGCGACTGGTGAAGATTGGGTGGAAGGATTATGAGATTAGGAGGCAGGGGCAATAAACCCCTGCACTTTTTTGTTGGAGGTGATGTGGGATGGATGAGGCATGTTTATATGCAGTATATGCACTGGAGCTATTGGGGGGCATAGTGCTCGGGTGGTTGTTGATGGATCTGTATTCCCGCTTGCGTCGCAATTAGACCAAAGCGAAAGTTAAATGTTAGGAGGGAGAGAAACTGATGGAAAAACCGCCGAGAAATATTCTGATAATGGAAGTCCCGTTTGACGAAATTACCCCTGAAGAGATTGTACAATACGGAAACGACCCCAATGTGGAGATTGAAGTTGATGGAGACAGTCAGACAGTTTTCATACTGAAGAAGCAATATTAATCTTTTATTTATTTTTTTGGAGGTGATAGGAAAAAATGGGATACTCGTGTACTGTAGAGGCAGACCAAACCATGGAGAAAATTTTTGCTATGCATAACGACAAGGGGTTGCTCGTGTATGATGGTGAAAAATACTTCTGCGAACCGTCGAACAAAGAGTACAAGGACGGAAGAATAGTGGTAAGTGTTCACAAAATTTGTGGTGTCGCGTTCGATGGCAGACCGTGGGGACGACATGTGGGCTCATTTACAATCAAACCCGATGGCAGTATAGCGAAGCGTGCACTCAGCAAATTCCCGTTTCTGAAAGCGGTTCGGTTCTAATCCTTTTTTTATTTTTTGGAGGTATAAAAAATGAGATTCAACATAAAGGATTTACTCCGTTCACGGGAGCGGAGCAAGCAGACTATTATCCACGATAGTTTTGACGAGATGACCTATCACGACATCAGAGAGAACAGTGAGAGTTTACAGAATGCGGAACGGGGCGACTTCCCCACACTCAAGAATCTGTTATTCGACACGTTCAACGCCTTTTACAAGTATTCACCAAAGTTTTACGACGATACAGAAATTCGTGAGGATTGCTTGATAAACAAAGAGATACTCGCGAAGGCGATGCGAACGGAACAGTATAATAAGCTCAGAGCGATAACGCAACTCGACGAGGTAAATAGTGCGGTTGCAACCGTATCGTTCGCTGGCGAGCTCATAAAAGAGCTTGAGAAGAGACAGCCGGAGATTAAAGATAAAATCAATGAGTTGCGAGACCGACAGGACGAGCTCGCAAAGGCGATTCAGCAGTTATCACGTGCACAGCAATCGGGCGACCGCAAGCAAGTGCAGCAGGCACAGAGTGCGATAACACAGATACAGAACCAGATACAGCAGTCAGTGCAGCAGCTCAAACAATCAGTTCCTCAAGTTGTCGTTTCACAGGCACTGCACAAATCAGCCGAGAGAACGGCGGAGATGAACCATTCGATGAACGCGCTATCGTGGGGTTCGGAGTCGAGCAGTCTCAAGAAGGTACCGCCAGAGGAGCGTATGAAACTCGCGGAGAAACTGATGAATTCACAGAAGCTATTTAAGCTTGTCAGAGAGCTCGGCAGGATGAAGAGATTGATGGTCGCTTCGCGACGTGAGCGAATCAAGCAGCAGAGCAGTGAGGTATTCAGTATTGAGACCGGTGATAACCTCAACCGGGTGATACCATCTGAGATGGTGAAGTTACCGCATCCCGTGTTGAAGCTCGATTTTTTGCGTAGATTCGGTGAAAAGCAGTTGCTCCAGTATGCGTTACGGGAGCGAGAAGAGAAGGGCAAGGGACCGATCGTAACATGTCTTGATCTTTCAGGCAGTATGAGTGGCGAGAAGGAGATATGGGCAAAGGCTGTGGCGCTCGCCACGCTGGCGCTCGCAGTGAAGGAGAAGCGTGCGTACGAACTCATCACGTTCAGTGAGAAGGTAAAGATGACGAAGGAATTTGACCGCGACCACACGCCCGATATAGAGGATATCGTGGAGATTGCGGAAGCGAATTATGGCGGTGGAACCGATTTTGAGAGTCCGCTCAGACATGCAATGAATGCAATAGAGAGCAAGAATAAAGCGGACATACTGTTCATAACAGATGGTGAAGCGGGGATATCGCAGAAGTTTGAAGATGATTTCAGCGAGTTCAAAGATAAAACCGGCACGAAAGTCGTATCAGTTCAGATTGGTGGTGGCACGCATACACTCAAGAAGTTCAGCGACAAGATAGTTGAGGTTGAGGATTTCTTCGACGCAGCGAGGGAGGTGTTTACTTCTTTTTAGGAAGCAAAAATGAAAGTAACGAAGTATTTTTACGAGGATGATAGCACCTTACGCTTCCTTGCATGGATAAAAGAATATAAGGGCGACGAGATTGTTACAGGTTTTGTCCATGGAGATACAATTTACAGCGTTCTTCT
>QMVO01000120.1 GCA_003661125.1 Methanosarcinales archaeon | reverse complement strand
TTGAGGATTGAGCAATTTGAAAACGAATCGCCACTCTATTAATCTTGTAAATGTCGTTGTGCCTATTAATCTGAAAATTACATGGTTCAAATATCTCTTTAGCATTCTGAAAATTTATCCTAATTTGTATTTTTAACGGATTCCAGTATTTTTAAAACCTGCTCAGATAAGTTACGCCAGTCATACTTAAGTGATAATCTCCTTGCATTTTCCCCCAGCTCTTTAGAAAGGTTTTCATCATATAAAACAGTTAAGAGTTTATCTATGAAATCATTTGAATCTGAAGCGAGCAAAAAATCTCTGTTCGGCACGGCGTCATTAAACCCTCGTATTCCTTCTTTCGTGGATACTACGGGCTTGCCACAAGCAAAATAATCAGCAACCTTGTTCCTCGTGCCACCGCAAACAGCAGATGCCGGATAAGGAGCAACGCACACATCTCCCAGGTTAATATAAGATGCCAAATCCTGAACGAAACCTGTATAAATGACATTAGGAGATGGTGGTTCAAATTTTGGACCCCCTCCTATTATTACGAACTTTACATTTTTCACTCTTTCTTCAAATTTTGGAATCATTTGAAAAAAGTATTTTAAAGCAATATCATTTGAAAAGAAGCCCCTTGGGCATGTGAATACTATAACTTTATCATCGTCAGAGATACCCAATTCATTCTTTAGTTTAACATCGGGTTCTGCCGGTCTGAGAGTATTCGTATCCACGCCGTTCTTCACCAGTTCTATTTTCTCCTCAGGCATATAGAAATATTGCAAAAAGAAGCTCTTGAGCTCTTCTGATACTGCGATTACCTTATCTGAGGCATTCAAAACCAATTTCTCCTGCAGTTCAAACTTCTTTTTGGTGTAAAATGACCTATCTGGAACAGCGTACAACTCAAAAATTGAAGAATGCGCATCGAATACAAAAGGTATCTTTGATCGATATTTCAATGGTAACGTTCGCAAGGCATTGCTCAATTGGTGTACATACAGCACATCGGGTCTGAAATTCTTACATTCTCTGTACATCCTGAAGATGTCTCTGGTGGTGCGAACAACCCAAAATCTGTTTTTATAATACTTTTTTTGCAAATACTTTACACCCTCTTCCTGCCTTCCCGGAGGCTTCGTACATATATGCAATATCTCGCAGCCAGATTCCACCAAGTTTTTTGATATGTAATATGGTCTGGTAGTAGAGCCATACGGAGTATTCATATCAACACTTGAAATCATACATACACGCATTTTCATCTGATTTTCCTGATACCTATATTTCCACAATCATATATGCAATCTTTTTCATAGGTATATTGTATAAATTGCGGATAATTACCGTGATGCCAGCAAATCCTTCCGCTGCATTTTTTATTCTCCACAACATAACTTATATTGAACTCTTCAGATTTCAGACACCGATGCACCGATTCCCATGCGCTCTCGCCAATGTCGGGACCTTTATAGCCAGTAAACCAGAATTCTTCATCCGTTAGTGGATACCGCTTATATTTCGATATGTTTACTCTGATGAACCCATATATCTGATCAGCTACTGTGGAACCAGTGAGCATGTGAGCGGTTTCAGAAGCTGCGAATATCCTCTTTCCAAATAATGCATCATTCGATACCGCATTGCCAGCTGCAATATGCGATTTCATCCATCTGCCGGTATTGTATGTGGAATCCTCAATATAACGTTCATTTAATGGGTTTTTACCTGATCCGGGCATGGACATGAAATGGATGAACTGATAATAGCCTGAGAAACATATTACGAGAACCATAAAAAGTGCTGCCAGAGGTAATGCTAATCGCCTCTTCTTTGTGTGCTTTATAACGTTCAGTAACCCGATACCCGCAAAGGGCACCAGAAAAATCGGCAGGAACCATTTCATATATGTTTGCTCGTATATGAATGTGGTGAGCAGTATCAGTGTTAATAGAAGGAACCATTCACCAAACGCTTTCTTATGCTTGAATATCATATAAAATAAACCGCCAATCGCTGGTATGATCAATAAGCCCGTATATCGCACATAACTCATATCTATGGATGCGTATCGCGAGTTCTCAATGAACCGCCCGGTGAAGAACGGTATGGAATACATCGCTAAGAACCCGAAAATAGCAATAAGCGAGTTTAAAAACGCTACTGGACGTGAGCGTGACAGTAGCAGAGGCAATGCCACGCCAGAAGAAAGGTTTTTTATACTACATAAAGTATAATATTTCTCTGGTAAAGCTTTCTTTTTGAAAGAAAGGTTTTTTATAAATGAGAGTTTCCGTAACTTAACTGCTAACGCGAGGATAACCACCGAAAAGAATGCTGGTATAAGAAAATAGAATAAGTGGTGTGTTGCAAACAGGAAAAGCGCTAAAAGGATGGCTAACGGCACGTACTTGATGGATTTCCGACTTTTTAAAATTAAATATACGAGTAATGGTGCTAATACCACCAAAAGCCCCCTCGTTGGTATTGTCCATGTTGTATATCCTAATACCCCTGGAGAAGTGGAGAACCCAAAAGCCACTAAGAGCTTGAAAAGGTCATTATCAAATATCTCGCCTGCCATCAGATACGAGGTGAACATGCTCAGGAGTCCGATGAACACGCAATAAAGAAATATCACCCATCTCATTTCCAGCCCTGTGGTCTGCTCTATACCAGATAGAATGAAATGCATTGTGCTCGTATATGATGCAGGGTACAGTTCGAAGACCGATAACGGGTGGAGCCACCAGCGCGCATAGCCATACTCGGTCAAAGAGTTCGTCATTATATGCATCAGAAACGAATCCCAACCTATCTCGTTCTGCACTACCTGGAATCTCAGGATGATGTTCAATATTACGAGGAACATAAACAGTTTTATCCTGCTCTTCTTCGATAGTTCCATTTTTATTCTCACCCGCGCTTTCTCCCCCTCAGCCGGAACAATCGCTGTTTGGATATTATGCACTTCCATTTGTTCCTGAAATATATCTTTACCTCGTCATCAGCTATTCTATCTTTCCTTCTTATAAGACTGTTCAGATAACCACTTAAATATGCTATCCCACCATACCAAGGTCGCTTACAAAACTTCATACCTTTTATCACAACGTGAACAGGATGATAGCCCAGATAATAATCACTCCTGCCATTGTGCATGAATCCTTTCCAGTAACCTTCGGCACTGCCCACATCCCTTATCTCTGTGGCTATAGCAGTTTCAAATCTTCTTGTTTTCCAGCCTCTTAATCTCGCCTTCGCCTTCAGCACACTGTCGAGCGCATAACTCAGCGGTATCCCGCCACAATCTTCGTAACACTCCCTCCTTATCACCATGTGTCCTCCCGAAGGCTCATCATCTCGCAGTTTCGCATGTATTACTTTATCGCCGACGATATGGTTGGTGCCGCCACTTGCTATGCCCAGTTCTGGATCCTTTTCAAATTCCTTTAAGATATCTTCAAAGAAAGATCGCTCCAATATCAGGTCGGCATCAAGATTGGCTAAATAAGCATAGTCAATTCCATTGCGTTGGCAATATCTAATTGCATATTCAAACCCTGTTCGCACTATACTTGCTAAATGTATGCCCAGATCCCTTTTGCTGCTGCTCGCTATACAAACCCCTTTTATCCATTCATATTTCTGTGCCGCTTCCCTTATTATTTCCGGCGTTCTGTCCGTGCTGCCATCATCCACAATCACCCATAAAAGCGGTCTTAAAGTCTGCGATACCACTGACTGCACGAGCTTGGGTAGGTTCTTCGCTTCGTTCCTGCATGGTGTAACCACAATATAGCGGCGATTCATTTTAGTTAGTTAGGTTTTAGGTTTTTCGCTTCGGTAACATGAATGACTTTCAACGCAATCCAACCCGCGGTATCAATAAAGCCCATACTTCTGTCTTCATACTTCGGCTATTTTCTTCTTCATCCCATAGAGGTAATGGTCGTGTTGATATGCGAGGTCTGTCGGTGTGTCTTTGTCTTCAGGCGTTTCCGGAGCCCATTTATCAACTTGTAAAAATGGATCCGCATCAAAGTCAGGTTCTTTTCTTTCCTTCATTGATGTTACTACTTTTTATTATGCCACTTCAGGATATATAAAACCTTTTGATATTCTATTCTTTCTTAGCACAGGTTCTTTCTTTAGAAAGAAAGTGTTTCATCCCCCATATTTTATATTTCACCCAGCAATCTCACAACCTCAAAGCATTCCGCATATCTGCTGCCGATTTCATAACCCCGATGTCGTGCTCGCGCTTCTACCGCCTCCAGGAAATTATCACCATACTTCTTCACCTGGCTTCTATGCTGTTTTAGAGCTTCCATTTTTATATCAAACGTGGAGGAGATATCAACATAATACTGGTTTCTGAACCCCAAATATGAGCGTCCTGCGGGATATTCAGGCTCATACATCAGGATGTTTCTCACATATCTGCCGGCAGAAAGCACAGATTGTGTTGTTCTCGTATGGTCCTGATGTGTGTCATGATACCAGTGTGTGTATATAATATCTATATTGTATTTATCTATGACCTCGTTTATTGCTTCTATTGCCTCAACAGAATAAGGCACTTCCTTCGCCTTGAAACCGAGATTTATCAATTCTTTTGCACCCAGTATCCTCGCTGCATCTCTCTCCTCAAGCTCACCTTCTTCTTTTGTCCTGAGCACTGTGCCATTGTAATACGTGTAGAAGGATTCAGCCATGACTAATATGACAACTTTATCGCCATTTCTCACGTGCAGCGCTACTGTACCCCCGCACCCTATCTCCACATCATCCGCATGCGCACCCACTGCAAGGACATTTTTGCCAGCCATTTTTATTTATCAAAAAATCCAATTTATCTAAAGTTAAGCATATTACTATCATAGAAATTTGCAAAATGCGGGTCTCCAGCTCCAGTTAATACTTTCACGTTCCTATAACATTTATATCCTATCCTCATGGTCTCTAAGGTTAAGGTCTGATATATCTGTCTTTTTCATTGTTCTCTGACATCTCTTTTTCTTTTTCTCCTACCTCTTTTTTAATGCCTGGTATACATCTTCTCTTAATTCAACCGCTGTGCGTACATACATTGTTTTTACTCCATTCCTCTAAATTAAAATTAAGAAAAGGATTATTTATATATAATATAAAAATGCATCGTCGATCGAGACACGCCTCTTCAATCGTTCACTGAGAAGACCCGTAAAGGCGTTTAATTCCGCATAAACCCTAGGGCTTACCTTTATTGTTTTTGCTTCTTCCATTCTTATCACCTTGTTATGATTTATCCTCCTTTACATATATATTTTACCGGTTAAACAAATAGTGCAGAGATTACCGATGTGTTCAAATACCCTTTTGATGTTCTATATCAAATGCTTTCCTGAGAAAGTTTATCCATAGTGATGCCTCTACCCCGCTTCGTTACACAATTTTTGCATACTCAATGTCCTCTTCTAAGTTCTTCTCCGTATAATGGCGCCTGACCCCTCGTTGTCCCAAAAGTGCTTCAAACCCCAACGTGTCATCCCAGCAAGGGTACATGCTTTGCCTGAAGAAAGTACGCCACGTTGATACAGTGCCAACGCAAGTTCCTTAACGCAACAATTCCCGCTCTATTCTCTCCAAGTAAACACTCCTTTTTACTCTATTTCTTTGGTAAAGCCTTCTTTTTACTTAAAGAAACCCTTCTATTTGGTATTTGAATTTGTTTAGGATTTAGAGCTTAGGATTTAGGTTTTTACTTATCCCTGCATCTCCCCCACATTGAACAGCGCATCAATCACTGACAAGATTACGCGAACCCCTGACAACCTTTTCTGCTTTCTTTCTAATATAATTCACGAATTCATGGTCTGACATTCCTTTTGTCTGTTCGTGTATCTTCAAACGTGCATA
>QMVO01000119.1 GCA_003661125.1 Methanosarcinales archaeon | reverse complement strand
GAACATTGACCATACCGTTAGCCAAGAAGGTAAAAAAGGTGGTCCACAACGACATTGAAAGAGATTTGGGAGAAGATAATTAAACCAATCTCAGAGTTTCTAAATTCATTGGCGCTATCGTCTCTATATTGAACCTCTTATGTATCCCACTTGCTAATGCCATACATTTGTTACTCTCACCGTGCATACATATTACCTTTGAAGGCAGCGGTCGTATTCCTCTTACGTATTCTAATAACTGATTACGATCTGAATGTCCGGAAAAGCCATCTACTGTCCTTGTTTCCATGTTTATTTTTATATTCCTTATTTTTCCCTCATTTGAAAGCTGTATCTCATTCCAGCCCTTTTGTATCCTTCTTCCAAGCGAGCCCTCTGCCTGGTATCCAACAAAGATAAGCTTGTTCCTTTCATCCCCTGCTAGCCCTTTCAGGTATTCTAAAACAGGACCGCCGTTCAACATGCCTGCGGTAGCAAGTACGATGAAAGGCTCCTTCTCTTCTATTACCTCCTTTCTTTTCTCTACATCGTCCACTTGCACAAAAACGTCTGATAAAAATGGGTTTTCACCTTGGAATATGGAATTCTTCAGCTTCCTGTTGAGATACTCTGGATATGCCGTATGGACTGAAGTTGCCTCCCATATCATCCCGTCTAAATACACAGGCACTTCTAACTGCATCCCTTCCAGTGCTATCATTACCTCTTGCGACCTTCCAACTGCAAAAGCAGGTATTATTACTTTACCTCCCTTTTTTAGCGTTTTCTCTATCTCTTCCTTCAAATTCTTCTCCGCTTCTCGTCTTGACGGTTGTAAGTCATTCATTCCACCATATGTAGACTCTATGACCAACGCTTCAACCCTGGGGAAATCATTGAAGGCAGGCTCGAAAAGAAATGTTCGCTCATACTTTATGTCACCGGTGAATGCGAGGTTATAAAGCCCATTGCCTATATGGAAATACGCAATGGAAGATCCCAGTATGTGCCCCGCATTGTAAAATGTTAACTTCATATCTGGCGATATGTCTGTTACATCCCCATACTTCAATGGAATCGTATGCCTTATAGCATCCCTTATTAAAGATGATTTATACGGCATCTTCTTCCCTTCTCTTGCTGATACCTCTAAATAGTCAAGTAGCAAAAGAGCCATAAGGTCCCTCGTTGGCTTTGTTGTGTATATAGGTCCATCATATCCATATAGGAACAAAAGTGGCACTAAGCCAGAATGGTCAAGATGTGCATGCGTTATTACTACCGCATCTATATTACTTAGGGGTGACACCTCTGGTGCGTATAGGTAGGGCATGCCTTCCGTACCCACACTTACTCCACAATCTATTAACACCCTTGTCTCCGGCGTAGAAAGCAAAAATGCATTTCTTCCCACTTCTCTGCACCCACCTAACGCCGTTATACGCAGCCACTCATCCTCTATTAGCTTATCTCTATATATCCTCCTCCCTACTTTTTTCACAAAGTCCTTCCTGAATTCGCTCTCCTCCCTTAAGTACCTCCTTATACTTTTTATTATCGCGGATTGTATAGGCGGTGCTCTGATAACGTTGGGTCGCCACCCTATCACCTTTGCGACTTCTCTAAGTGTTGCTCCATGCGTGCCAATCACCAATCCCGGCTTTTCTGCTTCTATTATTACCTCCGCCTTATCCATATCGAAATAAATATCTTTTATTCCGCCTTCCTCAGGTATAATATCGTAAATAACCTTGGACGCCTTTTCCGGCTCCATCAATATATTACTACTTGGTCTAACCGAAATCCTTTTCTTCAACTCCCTCGCTAATGTTCTGACTATGGCGCCATCATCCGCGAATTTCTGTGTGTCCTCCGTGTACACAACGAGCTCAGGTCCTTCAAATTCCACCCCGGTAATGTTCACATCACCTGGTAACAACTCCAGTATTCGCCTCTTCAATTCTAAAAGTGCTTCTTCTGCTGACATTGTCCGTTCCCAAACCTTCTAACTAAGTCCAATCCTTGCTTTACTTAGGCTGGTACTTCTATTCCTTTCCTTATTTCTATTTTATGTCGCCAATATCAATTAGGTCACGTCAGTCAAAAACGAAAAATTCATCTGAATGAACTCCTTAGTTTTTTTATCTTTTCTTCACTTATTTCTTCATACTTTTCTTTTGTTATTACTATCACTTCCATCTCCTCACCAGAGGCACTATCCCTTTTCATTGCGGAATGCAGTGCCTGTATTGCAAGTGCTATCCCTTCTTCCTGCGACATATCCTCTGAATACCGGTCCTCAAGCACACCGTATGCAATAGGGGAACCAGAACCGGTAGCTGCAATCTCTCTCTCATCGGTATTGCCTCCAAAGGGATCTACTGAAAATATGTGTGCCCCGTTCCTATCTATCCCCCCTACCAGGAGTTGCACAAGATACGGAAAGAATCTCTGACCACTCAGCACATTTGATAACAGCGTAGTCATCGCTTTTACCGTCATTGGCTCTTGCCTTCTTATCTTATACAGTCTCGCCTCCACTGATAGTATCCGAACCAATGTCTGCGCATCTCCAACTATTCCCGCGGTAGTCAGACCTATTCGCTCATCCACCTGATAGATCTTCTTTGCCGCTTTAGATGCGATAAAAGACCCCATTGTCGCTCGTTTCTCACTTGCCAGCACTACACTTCCATCACATATCAAACCAACAGTGGTCGTTCCCTTCTTTAACTGATCCATTATTTCCATTATCTATATTCCTCCATGCGTGGTTGTCAGCTTCACGTGTTTTACACCCCGCAAGCTCATTATATTCTCTGCCAATTCCTTTATCCGTTTTGCCTCGCCTTTCATTACCACTACTTCAAAACAATTCTCCTCATCGAGATGAATGTGCGTTGACGTTCTTATCATATCCAGAAAGTGGTGCTGCACCTCTGTTAGCTCATCACCCAGTCCCCTTTGGCTATGGTCATAGAGATATGTTATGGTTCCTATCTCCTCCCCCTCTTCTCGCTCCATCCATTCGTATTCTACAATATAAGCTCTAATCGCATCTCTAATCCCTTCCGACCTCGATGAGTATCCCCTCCCTCTTATTATTCCGTCAAACTTATTCAACAGATTCGACGGCAAAGATACCCCTATTCGAGTCAATCCGCGCTCTTCTTCCATTTTTATCCCCTCATCAATTCCAATATATGTTTTATTATATCCTCCGCCTTACAAAAAGCATTTGAATTGTGCTTTTTTATACGAATGACCTTCGAGTTGAAGCCTCGCTTCCTGAGCTCCTGCTCCAACTCCCCCTCATTGAAATTCTGGTCATAGCCCAATGTTATTATATCTGGCTTTATACTATATAAAGGTTCATACATATTTTCTTCGCTACCCAATATCGCTTTGTCCACAACTTTCAAAGCTGAGACCATCTTCAATCTCTGCTCTTCCGGTATAATTGATGTTCTTTTCCTCTTCTTCACATTTACGTCTCTTGCAACAATGACAAAAAGCTCATCACCCAGTTTCTTCGCTTCCTCCAGATAAAGCAAATGCCCAGGATGAAGTATTTCAAATGTTCCGGTTGCTAAAACCCTTACCATAAACGTTTTCCACCTACTTTAACTCTTCTAAATCCATCTCCACTATTTCCAACTCTATCTCTTCTCCCTTTGAATTGTAACATCTCCAACTATCCTCCGCGTAAGGATAAAAAGTGATGATATGGCAATTTCCCGTCTTGGAAAACATCAACAAATCCTGCTCTGATGGACTCATTGCAGCGGGATGCGGATGACTATGAACAGACCACACGTAGCCAAGACCCATGGGAATCATATCCAATCGTATAATTGCATTTTCATCTGACGAAATCGTGCCCGGGAGGAAAAAAACATCTGTTATGACATCCGCATCGGCGCACAGCATGCCGATGAATTCCCTTGGATGATTAGATTTGCTTACTTCCAGAATAAAATCCAAAGTGTCCTCTGCTATTCCCACGATTTTTCTCCCCTTATTCATTTAAACCTTTTTCTTTGATAAGATTTTCTAAGAATGTTTTTGTTAGTTTTAAAGTAAAACATCCTTCTGTTTTTATTTCTTCTTCCCGTGGTAGAGTCCCGAATTTCGCTCTCAATATCAAATCTGCTACCCCATAATTCAACACCCTTGCAATTCCTACGATGGATGTTGTAGGTCTTGGATTTACGTCTACCACGTATGCCGTGCCATCATCTCCTAATACAAAATCTATCCCCACATATCCTTTACAATTAAGCATAGCTACGACCTTCTTACTTATACTCATTATCTTCTTCTCGGCATCTCGCTCTATAAGATACGGCACTAATCCACCTTCATATATCAGCCTTTCTTGCTCCATCCTTATAAACTGCTTGTTTATCGTCAGTGGTAACGCAAAAGAATCCTCGGCTATTACGCTGCTGCTTATATCCTCTCCCTGTATAAATTCCGTTACGATATGATTATCGTCAAAGGATATATCCTCACGGTTCTCTTTTCCATTCAATATAAAGACGTTTTCAGACCCGCATCCATATCTCGGCTTCTTTACGAATACACGTTTCCTCGTGTCATCTCTCCTCATCTCTTCTTCTGACACAATCCCCGGCACCGGTATTCCTTTTTCAGCCAGAATTTTTGTCGTCTGTATCTTGTCAGCACAGATTTTTACGCATTCCGAAGGACAACCTAAATTAACGGTATTCGATTCCACGACCTCTGTAAGTTCGCATAGCTTCTCATCGGGAGCAATAACGATGCCCGCATCGCTTTCTTTTGAGAGTTTATCTACTGCTGCTTCGAAATCTCGGACTGCCACTGGATACACAACTTCATGATCCAGTCTCTCAAAACCGCTTCTCAGCGTCGTAAGCATCGCTTTCCCTTCTCTTAATAACGACACACCTTTATCCCCGCCTGTACCAACCGCATACTCCGCAACCATTATCCTCATTTTACCTTTTATTTGTGGGTGAATGTAAGTGTTTTCCCATGCTCAACGAGCTTTGCTAACGCGAGGAGTATATTTACAAAATAGTCATTATGCAAGGATTTATTCAAGTCTTTCTCCCAGCTCTTCTTAATCGCATTAAATCTCTTCTCCGTCTCTTTCGATATTTTACCAATGCTGGAAGAATAATCAACTACTTCACCAGTACTCACTGCTTTTTTCGGTCTTGTCACTTTTCCCTCTGCTTCCTCTTTCTTTCTTCGTAAACCTGTAATCGGATAGCCCATAGTGTTTATCGCTCTCGTCACGGTGGACAGTTTTATTGGCACCTTTCTTATCTTGTTCTCTGCTTCCAGAATATCTTCCACCGTTATTGTCCCTTTCTCTATCCCTTCACGATATTTCTGCAACCAATCCGGTCCCCGCTGCTCTGCTTTTTCTTTAACAGGCTCTGCCTTTTTCCCCCTGCGCAAATCCGCAATTGAATAGCCCATAGCGTTTATCGCTCTCGCTATTGTTGGCATCTTTATCGGCATCTCTCTTATCCTGCTCTCTGCTTCCAGAATATCTTCCACCGTTATTGTCCCTTTCTCTATCCCTTCACGGTATTTCTGCAACCAATCCGGTCCCCGCTGCTCTGCTTTTTCTTTAACAGGCTCTGCCTTTTTCCCCCTGCGCAAACCCGCAGTTGAATAGCCCATAGCGTTTATCGCTCTCGACACTGTGATCAACTTTATTGGTATCTTTCTTATCTTGTTCTCTGCTTCCAGAATATCTTCCACCGTTATCGTCCCTTTTTCTATCCCTTCACGGTATTTCTGCAACCAATCCGGCCCTTTCCTTGCCTTTGCTGACTCCTTTTTCTTTTCTTCCGCCTCAGCCCCAACCTGTTTCCCTCTACGCAAATCTGTAATTGGATAACCCAGCGCATTTATCGCTCTCGTCACCGAAGATATCTTCATCGGCTTCTCCCTCGTCTTGTTCTCTG
>QMVO01000118.1 GCA_003661125.1 Methanosarcinales archaeon | reverse complement strand
ATAATAATTTTTTATACTTCTTACATTTAAAATAGAAAATCTTTTTATTAAATCTAACAAAAAATACTTATTGTCTTACGCGTAAGATAAAGGGGAAAGATATGAGAGGAGGAATAAGAAAGCGATGGCTAAGAGAAGGAAGATGGGAGAAGGGAGAGATAGCCAACAGTTCCCTATTCCCTATTTGGCAATTCCTATCTCCATTAATAAAAAAACTTAGGAGGTGATAAAGAAAAAAATGAAACAAACGAGAATAAGAAAAGGAGCAGCGTTTGGAATGATTGCAGTGATGGTAAGCGCAATGCTGTTAGCATCAATGCCAACGGTAAACGCAAGTGAAGAGCTTTACGGCGATGCCAACGGTGACGGGAAAATAGACATGCGAGACGTAACTTACGTAGGGCTGATAATTCTTGGTAAGAAACCGGCTAACGAATTGGCAGATGCGAATCAGGATGGACGTGTAAACGTGCTCGACATAACTTATATCGAGTTGATTATTCTTGGGAAGGTGCCCGAACCAACTCCAACGCTTAGGATAGGGACAACGAGGAAGATTAAAACAACTAACTTGATGAGTGACTATTGGTACGGCATTCTTGCCATGATAATGAGCCACGATACGCTGGTCAGGTTCGATCCGGACCTCAATATCATACCGCAATTAGCCGAAAGGTGGGAGAGTTCCGAGGACGGCAAGGTCTGGAAGTTTTACATAGCGGAAAATGCCAGATGGCATGATGGGAAAACCGTGACCCCAGAAGATGTAAAGTTCTCGTATGAATACTACGCTGAGAAGAATCCGAAGATGAGATGGCTTAAGGATGTGCTGGACAGGATTGATATTGAGGATGATGCGGTTGTGATGTATTTGAACAAACCCTACGGGAGATTTCTCACTGAAGCGTTCGTGATAAGGATAGTACCCAAACATATTTGGGAGAATGTGGACGATCCTCTGAAGTATCAGGGTGAAGATGCCACTATCGGCGGCGGTCCCTTTGTGTTCGAGAAGTTCGACAAAGTTGCAGGAATTGTTAGTTTCAAAGCAAATAGGGATTACTACAAAGGGAAGCCGAATGTTGATCGGGTGGAATTCCACATATACAAAACCACTGACACGCTGACAATGGCACTGGTGAAAGGTGAGGTGGATGCTTACTACAACTATGCTACCGGGTTCTCGTATCCTTATGTGCCAAAGCTCTTGAAAGCCGAAGACATGAGATTTTTGACGACTACGCATATAGGAATTCCAGCAGCCCTCGGCTTCAATCTGGAGAAGTACCCCTTGAATGTAAGGGAGTTCAGAGAAGCAATCACCTACGGGATGAACTACAAAGAGATAAATGAATACATCTTCGCGGGATATGGCGCAACGCCAAGCGCAGGTTTTGTACCTCCATCCATGCCAAACTACAACCCCAATATAAGAGAGCTTGAATACAACCCTGAGAAAGCTAAAGAGATGCTGGATGTGCTCGGATTTAAGGATACCGATGGAGACGGGATAAGAGAAACTGGCGATGGAACAAAGCTAAGCTTCACACTGCTTGGAAGAACTGATATCGCTGAGCATGTCAGAATGAATGAACTGCTGAAGAGGGATCTAGAGGAGATCGGGATAGAAATTCGTGTCAAGGGTGTGGATACGTCGACATGGATTGCAATGAAGGACAAGAAGGAGTATGACCTGGTATTCTTCCGCACTACCCCCTGGGGTATGTTGATGCATGCTGGGCATGGCTCAGGCTATTTCGATATAAGGAGGACCGGGGCAGGAGTGCTCCACAACTTAGATAATGAGGAATTTCTGAATATTTGCGACGAAATCTTGCAAACAACCGATCCCGACAGAATAAAGGAGCTCAATTACAAACTACAAGAGATTTACGCCGAGCAACTACCCGCTATTGCTTTATGCTGGACTGATATGGTTTACCCATACCGGGCAAACTGGGAAGGTTGGGTAGTGCACATGCTTGAGGGGGGCTTAGCAAACCACTTCTCCTGGTTCAGCATTAAGCCAGTAGCCAGTTAGGAAAGAAAAAAGACAAAAAATTTTTTAATTTTTTCTCCTTTTTTCAGGTGAAAATATGGATTATTATCTAATAATTGTGACGCTTGTAGAGGAATGGAGAAAGAGGCATGAGACTTCATCATGGATTCGCCAGTTGAAGGGGAAAGGAATATTCAATGAGGATTTCTGGGATGAATAGCCGAACACAGGCAGCTAAAAAGATAGCCGTTGTGGAACCTTCAAAAGGACAGATTTCACGATTGATGCGATGTTTATGAAATAATCATGGAAAAGGATGGAAAATCATGGGTTAAGCGAAGATATAAAGATGCGATAATATGGAACTGTAAGGAGTGAAAAGGTAAGAGATAGAAAGAATGACAACTCGTATTCAGTATATCACTCGCAAAACATTCAGATATATCCTCTCATTCTTTGTTATCATCACTCTGATTTTTCTCATTCCTCGTTTGATGCCCGGGGATCCTATTCTAAATATTTTAGGAGAAGAGGTCTATTATGTCACACCGGAACTTGTTCAGGAGCTTAAAGCGGAATTTGGTCTCGACCAACCTCTTCATGTACAGTATGCTCATTATCTCGTTAACTTTGTGCAAGGTGATTGGGGGTATTCCATTGATTATATGCAACCGATTTTTGATGTAATAATATTCAGGCTAAAGTGGACGCTTGTGCTGTTGATACCAGCCGTTATCTTTGGTGCAATTCTGGGAATGCTCATAGGCTCAATAGCCGGATGGAAAAGAGGCAGCAAATTAGATACAGAAACAACTTCCACATTCCTATTCTTCTATTCGATGCCGCATTACTGGCTTGCGATGCTATTCGTGCTCATATTTGCATTCCATTTAGACCTGTTTCCACTTTGCGGGATATGTTCAGGCGGCACCGAAGGATTTGAAAGGTTTATTGATATTCTATGGCACATGACGTTGCCAGTATCAGTTCTGACGATTTTCAATGCTTCTTATAACTATCTGATCATGCGAAACTCAGTCGTGCAGGTATCGGAAGAGGGGTTCATACTGACTGCGAGGGCAAAAGGGTTGAAAGAAAAAGTTGTTTTGTTTAAGCACGTCTTCAGGAATGCGTTACTGCCGTTAGTAACGGTGATAGCACTGGATTTCGGGTTCATGGTGTCTGGTGTTCTTCTTGTTGAAATCGTCTTCTCATGGGATGGAATGGGCACGTTGATATACGATGCCGTACTCGCAAGGGATTATCCACTGCTGCATGGTTGTTTTTTGATTATAGCGATATGCGTATTGGTAGCGAACTTTTTGGCTGATGTTATGTATGCGGTATTGGACCCGAGGGTTAGAGGAGAAGGAGTGGGGTGAGAAAAAATGAAAAGCGCAAAGTGCTCTGCGTTAATTATCTAATCTGTGTCAATAATTTATTTTATAAAGAACATACTTTAAAGTATGATACCCGAAAGTATGTTTATAGAGCTTTTTGGAAATGAGCGAATCGGGACACGTGATGGAAGAGATAAAGAAGACTTTTAACGCTTTAAAAAACAATCAACATCGAGGGTTTTTAAGATGAAAATATTGCATAAAATAGACATCACGCGGAATAGAACCTCTTTTATCGGCTTTATCCTCCTATCTGCCTTCTTGACCATCGCCATATTCGCTCCTTTCATCGCACCCCACGACCCTTGGGAGCCAGGCTATCCATTCCTGCGCCCTTCCTTAGATCACCCTTTCGGCACGAATGACATTGGTCAAGACATATTTAGCGAGTTGGTATATAGCGCAAGGATTTCATTGTTCGTGGGCTTCTTCGCGGCATTTATTTCGATGGTGATAGGGACGCTCATCGGGCTCATCTCCGGATTTTTTCGGGGAATGGTTGACGAAATACTGATGGGGCTGACAGACATTTTCCTGCTTATCCCCGGTCTTCCTCTTATGATCATCCTCGCTGCATATCTAAGCCCAAGCATCTGGAACATCATATTTGTAATCGGGATTTTGTGGTGGACGTCAACAGCAAGGGTTGTACGGTCGAGAGTATTGCAGGTGAGAGAGATGCCGTTTATCGAGGCTGCGAAGGCGCTTGGAGCTAATGAGATATACATCGTTTTCAGGCATGTGCTTCCAAATACGTTACACGTGATCTTTGCAAAATTTGTGCTCGCTGTTGCAGGTGCGATGCTTACAGAGGCGAGTTTGAGCTTTCTTGGGCTTGGCGATCCACTCCAAAAAAGCTGGGGGATGATGCTTAACTATGCCTTCTCCAGAGGTGGATTCATAAATGGATACTGGTGGTGGTATCTTCCCCCAGGTCTGTGCATATCATTAGCTGTCCTCGGATTTGTGCTAATAGGATTTGGGTTAGAGGAACGAGAGCGAGAACGTGTGAAGACATCGGAGTTGTGAATTAAACCCTTTTCTTTAAAAAGACAAAAGCTCCAAAGCAAGTATGTTGTGATTATGGTCCCTTCTACACTTCCAAGCCCTCTAAAATCTTTGCAAAATTCTTATCCGCTCTCTTCTTTTTAAATCTTACGAGTTTCACGATTTCGCTCTTATCCACATCAGCCTGGCTAAATTCAGTCGCGTCTAAAAGCCTTTTACCCCTATCAGAACGCACAATCACCGTGGAATAGCCATCAGGACTCCCGACTGAGCCGATGGAGATGTCTGCCAGTCTGGAAACGAAATCATCACAGAAAGAACATCCTTCTCTCACCACGTCCTCAAATGCTCGCACATCGCATGAATAATCCTTGCCATTCGCAGTAACAATATATTTCCCCCTGGTTATCTGCGTTTTTTCTGCCTTATCGAGGTCAACACCAAATTTCCTCTTCGTATCCTCCTTTAAACCCTCGTAATCGAAACTTTCAAAACAAAACAGACCCAATAGGGTAATCTCTGTCCCGGGGAATTCTTGTTCCAAATCCCATTGTTGCTGTATCTTCCTCACCGCGCGGACTTCACAGGGCGTGCCAACAACAGCAATTCTCCTCTTTTCTTCTTTTAACGCTTCCTCCAGTTTCGACATCATCGGCACACGTAAATATTTCGTGCCTCTCGCACTTTTTATCCCCTCTACGTCCTCAACCACGACTGCTTTTGCCTTATATCCATCCTCTCGCTGCACGACGAGTACCGCATCAAAGAACTTATTCTCCAAGCCTGAAATAAGCAAAGAAGTGACCATTCCACCGTCTTGACCTTGCACTGATGCCTTACCTGCGACTAACTCACGGTAAACGCCCAGTTCCTCATCTCGCTCGCCCTCCAAAAATCTATCCTCTATTTCCCTTATGTCCTCTCCTGTTATCGGATATATGTTCTTCTCCATCCTTATTGCTTCCGTGGGACATACAAGCGCGCAAGACCCGCAGCCTATGCAATCATCCGATAGCTCCCGGTAAGGTGTTCCAATGGCTCGTTCCACACCTCGATTTATCACGTTTATGGCTGAGACACCAACTAACTGATCACAAACCCGCGTACACAACCCACAAAGAATGCATCGCTCATCTTCAAGTTTGAATCTCGATTTTACAACACCGTATTCCTGCGCCAGAATCTGTATTCTCCTCTCTTCTGGACATCTTCCCAGCAGCAGTTCCAGAAGTATTTTCCTTATCTCGATAACATCGTGGGATTTGGTATTTATCACCAGTCCATCTTCAACCGGATAATTACATGCAGTGACAATTCTCCTTCTGCCTCGTTTCTCTATTTCCACCGAGCATAGTCTGCATGCGGCAAGAGGTTCTAATGCAGGATGATAACATAAAGTGGGTATATCAATGCCAATGCCTTTTGCAGCTTCTAAGATGGTCTTTCCTTGCTCTACTTCTATCTCTCTACCGTCAATTTCTAATTTGATTTTCCCTATCCCATCTTACTTTCTCTCCTTTCTCCCTTCTCTCCTCTCCT
>QMVO01000117.1 GCA_003661125.1 Methanosarcinales archaeon | reverse complement strand
TTTATCTAAGGATTTTCGTTTGATTTGAAAGGATAAAATGAAGAAAGTCTTACTTTATGTACAACAAGAAAGCAGAACCGAGAATTGTCGAACCATAATGGATTCAAATTACAAGGCAGGAAAGGGACAGGTAAAGGGAAAAAGAAAAGGGTGCCATCTCATACAGAAATGAAAATGGAAAAAAATAGAGGAGTTAGAAAAGGTTCTGGCTCAAAAGGTGGAGAGGGAAGAAGGGTGGAGTGAACTTGAGATAGGGAAAGTGAAGCTTTTATATCGGCGGAAAAAAAACACGTGTACACGGTAAAATTAGGCGAGCTGGCGGAGATACCGGGTTCGCCATACGTTAAAGGTGGTAAGCCATTTTATCAGAGAAGGAGACAAATTTTCTCAAGGACTGGGAGTTTATCGGCAATAAAGAAGTTTTGAGTCTGCCTGATCTCCTGCTTATAAAGGGTAAGCTGAGCCTAAACATAGAGCTGAGAAAAGCGCTGGAGAATAACTCTACAAAGCTCGTGCAAAAGTGGAACATTTTAATAGGTAAAAAGGAGCCAACAGCTGAACTCTTTATTGATTCGCTACTCGCTGCCGAAGTAAAGAATAAGAAATCGGATGTAATTACCCTCGTTCCGGGAAAGGCTGAAACGATTAGGCTGAGTTGGCTCTCGGAATTCGAGAAAGCCCCGGAAGAGGTGGAGATTAAGGTTGTTGATTATATTATAATACCGATGAGGTGGTGAATAAAGGGAAAGCTAAAGTGAGTTTATTAACGTAACTTATGCTTCTCCCGCCGCTTCAAATCTTTCGCGAAGGAATTCAGTATCTAGAGAAGCGAGTAACCAGCCTGCACGAGGTCCTGAAGGTTTTTTCAGGAGTGCGATATAGATTGCTTTGAATATCTCCTTCGCTTCCATGTTGGCAGCCGAAGCAACTTCATATATTTTATTATGCCAGTCGGAAGCACTCAGGTTCATACCCTCTATTAGTTCCTGTGCCAATAGCATCAATGCGTATTTTTGCGCATCGGTTAAGTTTTTTATTTCCTCAGTCGGTAGGACCAGCTGCACCTCGAACTTCACACTCGGGGGTGCATATCTCCGCAGCCAACTTTCCACATACTTCGCTTTTTTCTCTATCTCCTTTATTTCTTCTTCGTCTTCTTCGCGGACATCATATCCGCTTCTTTTGATGACCTCGAGTAGTTCGGAGAAATCGCCTCGTGCAATCTGCACGAGCGCTATAAAATGCCTGAACGGGATTTTACCTGCAACGCCTCTTCCTATTCCCCTTATCTTTCGCTCATACTCGTCTATCAGGTGAAGTAAAGGTAAAGAAGGGTCGAATTCTATGTGCTTATCCGGTCTCACTCTCGAAATAACATGCTTTAAAATTTCTGGTGGCACTGCTTCTAACATCTCATGCACGGGGATATTCGTTCCCCGGGAAGAGGACATAGCCGTAACTTTCGCTTCCGTTCCTTCTTCTTCCTTCGTCTTTAACAGAATGTGTTCAAAAGGAATGGGATAAGGTGCTCCATAATTGTAGATTTCTGAGGAAATTCTCTTTCCGGTGTCATAAGACCCGCCAGGAGCAGCATGGTCTTTGCCAAAAGGCTCGATAGTAACACCGAGGATTTTCCATCTCGCTGCCCAGTCCACTCGCCACGCTAATTTGCCTCCGCCTCTAAACGAAGCAACATCCTTGTTTCCACATTCACACTCATAATACACCTCTTGTTTATTCAAGTCGTATCCTTTTACAACTGCGGATGTGATCCTCCCACAGGCATCACAAAGGGGATTAAAAGGCGTCCATTCCACTGGCACTCGCCTACGCGAAACTTGCTCTATTATCCTTGCCAGATTTTCTCTTCTCGAAATCGCTTCCTTTATCACGTCCACGTACATCCCGGACTTATACATCTCATCAGCCCTGAAAATCTCTATTTTTATGTCTAAATCGTCCAGCGAGTCAAGGAAGGGCAATAGGAAGTGGTCTGCATAGCACGAATGGCAGCCCTCAGGGTCTGGTATTTCCGAAAGAGGTTTTCCTACATGCGTTTCGTATTTTTCAGGAAGGAAAGAGTACCTTCGTCGCAGTGGGTCAAAAGTATCCGCTATGTAAATAAGTCTTGCATCCACGTCCATATTTATAAGAGCAGAATGCACCGCATCCGCAATTATTATCTCGCGCAGGTTCCCCACGTGAATATCGCCAGAAGGAGTAATACCAGTGGCAACAACATGCTTTTTCTCTTTTCTTCGTTCTACGATCTCCTTTGCAATTGCTAAAGACCAGTGCATTTTGCTTTTATTATAAAAAGTGCGTGCTTTTAGTTATCTATTTATGTTTAATACGCTTAACCTAAAATGTAGGATGAAGAAGGCGGTCCCCAGGAGGAAAACATGGGGGTTGATTTGGGGGATAAAAAAGGGGGACAAATGCAAACAGAAAAGTATATTAAGGAGCGGAGGAGAGAGGGTCTTAAGAACAGCTTTAAGGAGCGAAGAGGTAAATTAGAGATAATCACCGATATTCTTTCTGTTGCAATGAATGAGGCAAAGAAGACAGAGATAGTATATAAAGCGAATCTTAATTTTAAAAGAGTGGGGAAGTACCTCCCGTATTTGGAGGAAAAAGGGCTTATAGAGAATATAGGCAGCGAATACAAGACGACGGAAAAGGGTAAACAATTTTTGCGGGATTATAAGAAGATGAGAGAGCAACTAAGGTAATCTTTCTTTTTTTATAATTTATAATTCTAATTCTTCCTTTGTGTATATGATGAATCTATCTTTATTATAAAATAATGGGAAATATTGTAGATGATGATTTGTGTACCTCATCTTTACAATCCCCAGATAACGTTCTAATATATTCCTTTCCCTCTTGAACTCCAGATGTATTATCGCGTCAGCAAGAAACTCCTCCACACCATATTTTCCGAATCTATTATCTCCTTGATACATTTCAGAAATCAAAAAGCTCGTTATTCCCGTTTCTCTCAGCCAGTCAAAGAAAAGATGGACTTCACTACGAGGGTTTTTAATGGTTGTTAAGGAGTATAATGCATTAAGAGGGTCTATTGCTATTAAATCATATTCCTCTCTCTTTAAGAGGTCTTCCACGTAATACTTAACCTTTTTTATCGAATTATGCTCAAATCTCATGTCCACTCCTACCGCCTTATCAATCCCCTTTTGGTCCACGATAGTCAATTTTTCGCTTTCTTCTGTCAGTCCCAGCGTTTCCATCTGTTTCTTTAAACCCTGTACCTCCTGTTCTAACGTTATATACAGTCCCTTTAAGTTACTCTCCACTGCGTTTTTATATAAAATGCTGTACGTCAAAGAACTTTTCATACAGCCTGCCACGCCACAAATCAATGAAATCGTACCTTTTGGAATTCCTCCTTCTAATCGCTTATCCAATCTTTCTACATATGTTTTTATCCTTTCCATTTTAGTCGCTCTAATATAAAATGAGTTACATATAAATATAAACGAGGAGGGTGGTTATACTGTAACGGTACCGTTGAAGGAGAAGAAACTTGATAATGAAATGCGACGTGTTGGTGATAGGCGCGGGACCCGCTGGGTCTGTTGCCGCATTATACAGCGCTAAACACGGGCTGAACACCGTTCTTATCGAGAAGGATAATAGGATAGGCGCACGTACAAATACGCGAATTGATTCGTCCCCGGATTTTGGACTTACTGAGATCATAAACGAACTGGGATTGAAAACAGAAAACCTCGTTTATAACTCAAAATGGCATTCCCCTTTCGGTAGCTCGTTTACTTTGCACTCGAAAACCGGAGAATATTATTTCAAAAGAGGTTCTGCTCCGGACTCTTTTGAATGTTCAACTGCTTATAATAGCATGAAATCCTGTTGTGAGCTTATTCTGGATGCGAAAATTAAATCAGTAAGTATAAATAAAAAAAGGCGCAGCATCAACGAGGTCATGATATCGCAAAGCTCGAATAAAATAATGATAAAGCCAAAGATAATCATAGACGCAACAGGGGAAAATTCGCCTTTTCTTCGATTCCTTCGTATTACTAAACGCGAGTACAAGAAAGGTGAGATATTCGGCATGACGGGAAAGGATTTCGTCAGTCCTGATGCTTCAGAAATCTATTTTGATGCCGCTCTAATCAAAGGAGGCTATTTTTATCTGGTAACCGGAAAAAACGGGATTTCGTCTGCCGCGGTGGTATTGGATTCAGCTAAGATGCAAAAAACCGCAGATAAATATTTTTATGAATATTTGAGACGAAACAGGGCAGTTGCAGAAAAAATAAGATACGTTGATCATAGTTTCTATGGAAAGACCAATCTGTTCACATTGCCAGAACATGTAAATAAAAATGTGCTTTTCGCAGGGGATGCCGCTGGATTGATTGACCCATTGATGGGCTATGGGATGCTCCCCGCGATTGTAAGCGGATATTATGCAGCGAAATACAGTGTCGAGGCACTTGAAAAAGGAGATTATGAAATGCTAAAAAAATATGAGTGGGAGGTGAGAAAAAGATTTAATAGAAGGATGAGTTACGCCTTTCGCAGGATATTTGAATCGCTGGATAACAAAGACCTCGATATGCTTATAAAGATGGCAAATGAACTGGAAGATAGAACAGACGTGGATGATCTGATGGTGCATCCTTCTATCGGCGGTGTCTTTCACGCATTGAATGTCTTTTTTGATAATTTACCGGGCAGCGGAAGGCTATTAGCAAAGGGGTTCAAAGGTATTTTTATATAAATCATACATAAGCGGAAATTATGAGCGTGGTCTCAATAGTCGAGGGCAAAGAACCGGGGAATATGGTCTGTGAGGCAATAGAGCTTTTAGGTGGCATTAATAAATTTATAAAATCCGGTGATGTCGTTTTCATTAAGCCAAACGTTTGTGGTGGCGTTGCAGGCAAAAGAGGTTCATATACGAGTCCAGAAGTCATCTCCGCTTTAATAGAATTGATAAAGGATAAAGCAAGCCGGATTATCGTTGGAGAAGCGGATTCTGAGATGTATGATGCGGATAGAATGCTTAACGAGACTGGAATCCGTAAAGCTGCTGAAGATTGCGGTGCAGAAGTGGTGAACCTTAGCAAGGGCGAAATGGTAAACAAAGTAGTTGCAGATGCATATATGCTAAAAGAATTAAAAATATCGAAGGCAGTTGCGGAAGCAGATAAAATTATCTGTGTTCCGGTGGCTAAAGCACATAGCATCACAGATGTAACATTAAGTTTGAAATGTATGTTCGGAATCCTCCCGGAGAAGCATAAGGCGAAATATCATAAGTTAGGGATAAATATGGTGATAGTTGATCTTGTTAAGGCTTTTCCTCCTCACCTTTCTGTTGTTGATGCAACTGTCGGCATGGAAGGCGAAGGTCCGTTTAAGGGCAATCCCATCGCGCTTAACTTAATTATATGTGGTGATAACGTCGTCGCCACTGATAGTGTCACAGTATCTGTACTTGGCTATAAACCAGCTAAGATAAAACATCTCGAGCTCGCAACTAAAAGCGGGCTCGGACCGGTAAATTTAGCGGGAATAGATATAAGAGATAAAAAAGGAGTTAAAAGGGAATTTAAAAAAGTACCGATAGGGATGAGCTTTGGAAGTAGAATTACCGATATTTTCAGGTCGGTGTTTCCGGAAAAGGGTTTGAGCAAGTTTTTCCATCATTATTATGAGTCGGCTGTGGATGAGTGGCGAAAAAAAGAAACTTTCATGACCCAAGGGGACACCCATGACCATGAAAATAATAAGGTATTTTCATACCAAAAATAATACCTCTACTTCCTAATAGCAAACTAGTGTTTCAGCAACTTAGTTATGTTACATATTTATATACTTGACACTCTTACAGTATCGCATGAAAAGCTTAGAGATACAACTCAAAGAAGATGAAGTCAAGTTTTTGAGCGAGTTCAT
>QMVO01000116.1 GCA_003661125.1 Methanosarcinales archaeon | reverse complement strand
GTTCAGTCAAAAAATTCGTTTGTCTGCATGTACTTTTGGTAGGGCTAGTGGTTTCGCTGGGTATTAACACAAAGGAGGAATTGCAGAAGATTGCTGAATGGTAGTTTGTGGAGGGGGCTGAAACTTAATATCCCTCCCGCTTTATTTATGGAAGAAGTGATGGTCTCTCCTTTCATCCCCCTCGTTTTTAATCGCCGGGCTGCAATAGCAGATTATGCTCGGATTGCGGCAAACGATATAAAGCAAAGATGCTTAGCCGTAAGATGTTCAACGACGTGACACATAGTAATGACCTTCCAGACAAATTATGTCCAGTGCTTAGTTAGAGAAGATCGTGGGTTGTAGAAGGTCGTTATGGACTCAGCGATAAAAGCGTACTCTTTTATATACCTATAACCTTTCAAGCATATGCGACTCCTGGTCGCTATAAAAATTAGGAGGTGAAAAAGGAAAAAAATGAAAAAACAAAAACAAACGATGGTTGCGATATTGTTGTTGTCTGTTTTGACCGTGACACTTACTTGTTTACCCACCATTGTCTCTGCTACTCCGTTGACGCCTGTTGAGTGGCAGGATGGCGGTAAGCTTAAAAACTGGGTGCAGGACCAAAATGGAAACTTCGTGGCTGATCTCATTAAAGCGCAAACCGATAAAGTGGTGGCTCTAAAGGCATACAAAGAAGAGAAACCAACACACGATATTTACTTCTTCTCCACTGAAGAAGAGTTCATTACACAAGGTCTAGAACCGCCAGACGGCAATCCCATTATCTCTGACGGAGACCTGCTCGGTCCTGGCTGTGTCGTCTTTGCTCGTAACCAGAAACTGCTGGCTATATTCAAAACGGAACGTGATCTCGGTTTGGACGCTGCTGATGTCATCGATGTGGAACGCTTCTTAGTTGCATTCAGTACCGAACTGGATGATCCACAAGGACGGTTCACATCAGGCGACTTATTAGCTACTAACGGTGCTGTAATTCCAAACTTAGCCTTGCTGGCTAATTTCAACATCCCAAGAGCAGATCTAGGTATGGACGCCATACACTTCATCGGAGATAAAGGAAAGATCATCGCTTTTCTCGAATATGCAGCAGAGAAGGGTAGGGATTTTTGGAGGGAGAACCCGGACAGGTTGCCTGCCATGCTAAAGGAGTACGACATTGACGTCTGGTTCTCCACGGAAGGAACAGCCCCTACGCCTGAGGCTTCTCTATTCCTCGATGGTGATTTGCTTTCTGCGCGTATGGGGAAGATTGTGATTGCTCACGCTGACCTCTTGCCATCCAGCGTGCCTGCTGGCATTCCTGATCGAGGTGTGGACTTCGGTTTGGACGCAGCCACTGCCGATCGCAGCGGGAACAGAGAGCTGATCCACTTCTCCACCGAGATTCTCTACGAAGGGAGACCCAGCTTCACTGATGGCGACGTACTCTTCTTCGACAACGGCTTAGTCTGCACTAACGAGGACCTTGTCCGATGTTTCGAGCCCAATGCCGATGAATTGGGTCTGGATGCATTATCCCTCGCCGTTAGGGTGGAGCTGAAGCCTCAGATCACTCACTTCAACCAGGTCTCGGTCAGCGAAATCAGCGCCTCCGGCTTAGCTTACGAGATCGAGCAACCCTTTGGGCAGTGGATTCAGATCCACGGTTATATCCCGGACGATGTCGACGAGTTCCGTGTAGTCTACTGTAACGCAAGCGATTGGCCTTGTACTGAGTCCGAGATCGATGGTATCGAGGTTGTATCGGCGCAGAACTGGCATGTGGACACAGATGACGGAATGGGTGGGTGCACAGGGGACCGACACTGGTACTCCGACGCGGATGGCTGGTTCAACGCATCCAACTACCGAGCCCTGCGAGACTGCACCAGCGACCTGCCGCTCACTATGTGGAATTCGTTAACCGCACCTGATCCGGATGGACTATATATCGTCTGGCTCCAGTATCGGCGTGATGGCATTGAGTACGGAGAGTCGTATAACCATTATATCCAGCTCGACAATACCCGACCCGAGAACCTGGCAGTAGCTCCTAAAGAGGGTGCTATTTGCGGTGAGTTCACCCCGGACGACATGCCGATGATGGTACAGGGACACTTCAACGACACACACTTCTGGTGGTATAAGCTGGTGCTCTACGGCGGTGATCCACTGGGTATCGAAGATTACGGTCGGATTAACCACTATGACAGTCTGACGGACAATGTTGGCCCTGAAGGCACAACGGGTCCGGGCATGGTTGATCTGCACAAGATAGACATCAATAACTTACCGGCTAAATCGATCGATGACTGCGCCTACACAGTCCGGCTTTGGACTTGGGATCGGACCATCCGAGGTAACAGGTTCGACGCACCTAACGACGATCGCCCAATCTGGTTTGGCGGCTGGTACAGCTGGACGGCGTTCACTTTTGACTATACACCATAGGCTGGCAAGCGCGCACAGAACATGTCCAACAAATAAAAAATAAAAAATTGAGCCGCATAATGCGGCTTTATTTTTGTTCATAAAGTATGACTTTCTTCATTTTATTTAGTTCTTTTGTAAAGCTCTTCTTGTCTCAGGAATTACATGAATTCACCTCAAATTAACAGTGTTCATAACATATGAACATTGCACCGAAAACCTTTTATATACTAAAACCCTTCAAGCATATGCGACTCTTGGTCGCTATAAAAATTAGGAGGTGAAAAAGGAAAAAAATGAAAAAACAAAAACAATTTGCAATAGCGATAGTAGCGATATTGTTGTTGTCTGTTCTGACGGCAATGCCAGTTATGGCTGGGTCAGGGGATGAATCCAATTCTACGTTAACTGATGATCGAGGGCAAACACCCTATGTGCCACCTCCTCTTACAACGCTTAGTTATCCACCAGTTGCAACACTTCCGGTATGTGAAGAATTGCAAACGTACTTAGATTGCGTTTCGACAAAGAAGGGGGACATTGTCTTCGTGTTCGATACAACAGGTAGCATGTACGATGAAATAGATGAGATGAAGAATATCTCAAAGGACTTTGCAGACGGCTTGGCATCTGCCGGTATAGACTTCAGGCTTGGACTAACCGAGTTCAGGGACTTCCCGGTTACGTGTGATGGAACAGCCTGTGGTGACCCGGGTGATTTTGCATACAAGGTTTACAATGGGGGAGTTTTAACGAGTAGTTCTTCGGTGTTTAAGTCGTGGATTGGTGGTTTAAGCGCCAGTGGTGGTGCAGATTTGCCTGAGTCTACATTGGCGGCGTTGACGCATACGGTGAAAGATCAAAAGTGGAGAGGCGGCGATGCGAGCAAGATAGTGATTTTAATAAGTGATGCTCCACCTCATCCCGATGGACACTGCTGTAACCAGGAAGGGAACAAGTTTAGTGGAGTCATCTCCGCGCTAACCAGGAACGGGATAACAGCTTATGTTGTCGGTCCTGACGATGCTTCAATGAAGAAGATAGCAAGTGCCACTGGTGGCAAGTTCTACCTTATCAGGGCTGGAGTTACATTAAAGCCTATACTTGAGGAGATCACGGGTGTGATACGGTGCAGCTTCAGTATCGTGGGGGATGAGATAGCATGTGAAGACAATAAGTTAGAAGTGTGCGTACAATTGCGCGGCAAGGATAATGTGCTTATACCTTATCGTGCGGGATATACAAAAGCGTGGATGTACGTGCGATGCCCAGACGGGACAAGCCACAGATACGATCTAAAGTACGATAATAAAACAAAGGCATATTGCGCCACTGTTGATCCTGTGTGCGAAGGAGAGCCAGGAGTTGTTGGAGTAACAGTGTACGGAAAAGTGTGTGAGTGGAGTGCAGTGGAGCGGTTTGAGGTTACCTGTGGTATCAGAAAAGTCTTCTTCTCCACAGAGGAAGATTTCGTTACATTTGGTCCCGAGCCGCCGGATGGCAATCCCATTATCTCTGACGGCGACCTGCTTTGTTCTGACTGCACAGTGTTCGCCCGCAACCGAGAACTGCTGGCTGCATTCCAAACGGAGATTGATCTCGGACTGGATGCTGCTGATGTCATTGATATGGAACGTCGTTTAGTCGCATTCAGTACCGAACTGGATGATCCACAAGGATGGTTCACCGCTGGCGACTTGTTAGCTACTAACGGCGCCGTGATTCCAAACATAGCCTTGCTGGCTAAATTCGATATCCCGAAAGCTGACCTAGGTCTTGACGCCGTACACTTCATCGGGGATAAAGAGAAGATCATCGCTTTTCTCGAATATGCAACAGTGACGGGTGACTTATGGTGGGAGAACCCGGACAGGTTGGCAACTATGCTGGAGGAATACGACATTGACATCTGGTTCTCCACAGAGGGTACTGCCCCTACGCCTGAGGCTCCTCTATTCCTCGATGGTGATTTGCTTTCTGCGCGTACTGGCACCATCATAGCACGCAATGCTCTTCTCCTGCCACCCAGCGTACCCGCAGGCATTCCCAGACGAGGCGTTGATTTCGGTCTTGATGCCGTCACTGCCGATCGCGGCGGCAACAGAGAGCGGATCCGTTTCTCTACCGAGATTCTATACGATGGAGAGCCCTATTTCACTGATGGTGACGTCCTTCGGATTGGCAACGGCGTAGTCTGCACTAACGAAGACTTGATTCGATGTTTCGAGCCTAAAACCAACTTCCTCGGGCTTGACGCACTCTCCGTCCCGGTGAAAGAAGTCTGTAAGCCGAGCATAGAAGTGGAGAAGAAGGTTTTGGATCCGATTGAGCAAGCTTGGGTCGAACAGATCACTGCACACGTTGATGACACAGTGACCTTTCAGTGCAAAATCCACAACGATGGGACATGCTGCCCGCTATACGATATAAAAGTTACAGACATACTGCCGGAAAGCCTGAAATACGCCAATAATGCAATGGTTAACGGAAAACAGCGTGAGCCGGATGAGATAAATGATAAAGAACTTATGTGGTTCTTTGAAGGTCCTCTCAATCCCTGCGAGACGATAACAATAAAATTCAATGCCCGCGTAGTCAAGTGTGGAGAAGACATAAACGTTCAGAGAGTAAAAGCAGTGTGCGAAAAGACCGGAGAAGTGGTTTATGATGAGGACCGGGCAACTGTCGTGGTGCCTTGTGTAGAAAGAAAACCGGATTTAGTGATTCCTGACATAGCAGGCATTGGCGTAGTCGGTGAACCGCTGAACATATTTTATACGATAAAGAACCAGGGTAATACAGTGGCAGGTTCGAGCTATACGGGATTGTGGATCGGTGGTAAGTATATAAAGAAGGACTACGTTGGTCCGTTAGCACCCGGAGCTGCGATAAACTTAAAGCCTTTCAATTATACCTGGGATTGCACGGCAGGAGAAAAGGCGGAAATAAAAGTCTGTGCCGATATTGCTGATCAAGTGGCAGAGAGCAATGAGGCGAACAATTGCAAAGCTGAGACTTGGACGTGTACATTAAAGAAGCCAGATTTAGTAATCACGAAGGTATGGTATGAATACACTGGTCCGAAGTTTTTGGAAGACACAACGATATACTATACTATAAAGAACCAGGGTAAAGGAACTGTGGGTGCAAGCAAGACTTATATGAAGTGGTATCCCGGGGGTAAACTTATATTAGCGGATGATGTCCCATCCTTATCTGCCGGACAGACAAGCACACAGTCTTTTGCACCATATACATTCTCTGAGACCGGCTTTGATATAAATATCTGTGCTGACGGAAATCGTAAAATAGCTGAGACGAACGAAGCGAACAACTGCAAGAGGTATTATACGCTAGGATAAAAACATATAAAAGTTTGAGCCGCGCAATGCGGCTTTTTATTTTTTATTTTATGTTTTGTATTTGTTTAGCTCATTTCAAACAAAGCTCATTGACGAGCAATTTTTTGAGTTCGTCGTAGACATCTTTTCCCTGTAACCGCCACGTGGCGAAGACGGAAGCGATGTACTGGTAATAT
>QMVO01000115.1 GCA_003661125.1 Methanosarcinales archaeon | reverse complement strand
CCTTCTTCTAAGCACGAGGTATGCGACTCATTTAGATATAAATATAAATAGTAATATAAGTGACAAATAAGCAGCAAATACAACATTACCATCAAGAGAGAGCCCCATGACCCTTGTAACGAACAGGGAAAGAAAAGTAATGATTATTCCTTTACTCTATAACTGACACCGCTTTTCTTAGCTCTTCTTCACTATGCCTTGTCATTAAATGCATTTTCACCATTTCCTCAGTCTCAAATTCTGCCCCGCAAATTGGGCACACCAAAGGTTCAACGAGTCTAAATTTCATTTTTTTCTCTTTACCTCCGTTTTTATTCGCAAATCCCAACAATAAATAAAAAGATAAAGGTGATTAAAAAGAGTTTTTCTACTGCTACTACTCTTTTACTTACTCCTTTCAAGTTCACGTAAAATCCCCATCAGCACTAAGAGATTCGGATCTTTTCGTGTAAACAGTTTTCTCAGCAAATACTCCGCTTCATCACTTGTTACGAGTTCCTTCTTAAATCCCCATAGCGGTAGATAACAGATTGATACGGACTTTAATATCAAATTTCAGTGTTGAACTCCTCAAGAATTAGTTTTCTTATATTATCAACATCTATTTTCCTAAAGATTTTCTCCTTCTCAATGAGGTCAATAAAATCTAACAAGGGCAGTTTTGCTATTTCCGCGCCCTTCTCAAGCGATACGTTCCCCTTTTTATACGATTCCAATGCCAGTTCCTTCCTTTTCTCCTCTATTCCTATCCTGAAGACTTCTTTAATAACACTTGGTCTATCCTTCTTTTCAAATTCACTTAGTTCTTCAACTTCCTTCACGAAACTTCTCGGAATCATATAATTGCTCTCCGCCATTTTAATCACCTTAGTCATCAATTGTTTTTCTTTCTTAGCACAAACCTTTCTTTAAAAAAGAAAGCTTTACCAAAGAAATTAGTACAATCTCCACCGTTACTGTATCCGTATACCCTTCTCCATCATCTGTCTTTACCACGCAGTTCATACTTCTCTCATTCCAACTCACCAGAAAAATCTCTTTCTTATCCCCAATGCAATATCTGTATACTCTTCTTCACAAAACCACTTTACTATTACCGATGCATCTAAAACTAATGTTTCTTTCTCCATTCTATTATCTCTTTAGCCATATTTATGTTTTTACCAGCGGTTTTCTTTCTAATCGAATCCAGGTGGTCGGCTATTTTTTTCCTCTTTAATTCTTTTAATTTCTCATCTATGGATTTGCTGAGGTACTCTGACCAATTTACTTCAAATTTCGCCATCTCATCTCTTAAATCTTTGGATATCTTTACACCTATTGTCTCGGACATTTTTAACCTCTCTTACCTTCCTGTGGAATTCTAGATTTTTCTTGTATTTGGATTTAGATATTTGAATTTGTTTCGGATTTCGGATTTAGTATTTAGGATTTTTCTCCCGTTATTCAAAAATAAAAAGGGGATAAAAAAACCTTCCCCCTCAAAATTTTGCATTTTTCAGTTTTGCCTTTTGCCTTTCGCCCTTGGCCCTTAGCCCCTTCTCTTTCTAAGCACGAGGTATGCAATTGCTAACAAGCCTGCAATGGCGAATACCGCTTCGAAGCCTGGTGGTTTCGGTGTCGGCGTTGGCGTTTCTACCGGTGGCGTTGGTGTTGGTGTTACTTCTGGCGGTGGCGTCGGTGAAACTACCGGCGTTGGTGTCGGTGAAACTACCGGTGTCGGCGTTGGCACTGCTGCTGTAATCTCCACTGTTACCGTATCCGTATTCCCATCTCCATCGTCTGCTTCCAGCGTGTACGTTCCCGGAACCGCATCTGTTGTATCAATTGTCGCATTGAACACTCCCTCATCCTTAGTTGGCCATTCTACCTCTGCAAGAGCTATAGGCAAGTCTATGGGTCCTGCAAATGTCGAAATCGTTATTGTCGTCTCCGGCTCTCTGTTTGTCGTTCCGCTTACAATCAATGGTTCTCCTACTCTTACTGACGCAATTGGGTCTAATCTAACATAAGGAGATTCAACCTTGAATCTAAGTTCCACAAGTAAATCATCGCTCCCTGCCTGCTCAACGGTTTGATCTCTGATTATTGACAGAATTTGATCCTGATTCTTACCAGCAGTAAGGCCAGTGAAACTACCTATTGCTAAGCCACCTGCTTCATCTCCTGTCTCATACACGCCATCACGTCCCGGTGCAAGAATCAGAGCAATCCACGCTCCCGTCTCTAAGTCTTCTGTCATTGTTTCCTCTTCGCTGAATTCGTTATCACTCACTGATGTTGAACTTACCAGAATTCCATTTACAAGACCTGCAGGAGTTCCCGATTTCCATCCCTTGGGACCTATGAGTATATAGTCCACATCGTCCACACCAGTTGCTGTTCCTTCAAACGCATAGTCGTCATCCTCTGCAACTACATCCCTCAATTGTTTAGCTGTGAGTCCCGGTTCAACCAACCTTATCGTTGTTTTTCCATCATCATCTATATCGTCATAATCTGAAAGTACAACTGCTGTTGTCTCATCTATGTATCCTTCTATCGTGTACGAACCGGTTGTATAGCCCGATGTATCCCATTTCACCTCAAATTCATTGTTCTCATCTACCGGTTCATCGTCAGCTATTACATCATAGTCTTTTATAATTAGGTCAACTCTATCGCCAGCGGTTATTGCTCCTTTAATATCAATCTCCTCCCCTATCATTACACTTGCCGGTATATCAAAAGTCACCTTTGCTTCCTCAACTTTTACTTTTACCTCATCGTCGTCCGTTGCAACATCAGAAACATCCTCATCAGGAACAAAGGTTGCTGCTGCAGCCCCTACAGTCCTAGGATGTAAAAATCCAGGTACTCCTGTCGGATCTGGTACTTCGTACACTTTTATCGTATAGGTTCTGTCGTCTGCGCCTGTAGTATCAATTTTAACATCGGCAACTCCGTCACTGCCGGTTTGTATCCATGCTGCCAAATTAGTTTCCACTAGTTCTGTTGCTGTTCCCGGATATGCATTCCCTGCGGTATCTCTTGCCTTAACATCTTCGGTATCTATTATCTCTGGTGCCACTGATGTTTCTGTTGGTCCAACTCTCTTAATACCAGTTACTATCAGATAGTACCAATCCTTGGGATTCCCGTTAATTTTTACCTGCATGTCCTTTCCTACGCCAACTGTATCTTCTATAGCTTCTATTGCAACCTCCTCACTACGGATTGTGAATTCCATCTCAGATGATGAAATATCCAGCATATTACAGTCAGTTTTCTCTGTTTTTATTTTCACTTTGTACGTGCCTGTATCAACGTTTGTTAAGTCTATTGCGTCAGCATATGGTGGAGCTGTTGTCGTTCCTCCTACCGTTCCATCACCCACATATATCGTTGTTCCTAGTGTTGCGTCTAAATTTGTAAGGCCTTGACCATCGATTGTTTCAACTACCACACCCTCGGGATCTGTGACTACAATCTTGAAATCCGCATTCGGAATCTTTCCTCCAAAGTTCATATCCGCTTTAAACACTATTTCTGCACTTGTTGGAACACTTTTTCCTACTATTGAATCCTGTGCTGCATTATTCAATATTATGTCTCCTGTGATCTTTGCTTTATCTATGTAGATGAAATCGTTAGTATCATCCCCATCGTTGTTTAAATCTACGGAAGCTTCGTATTTCCCAGTTATCACATCAGGTACAGTCCATCCGGTTGCATCTACAGAAATTGGAGCTTGATCTGCTGTAGCTGTATCCGTAATTCCTTCCAACTTGAAGTCAGTATCACCTGCACCACCATACGCGCCGTCATTATTTGTATCAAACTTTAGATTTTGCTCACCAATAAAGACGGTATCGCCAACTTCAATCTCGTCACCTGCAAGTCCCGCAGTAGTTTCCCTTGCACTCACACTCGGCACCATCGCTGCAAAGACCGAAGCGAGCATAACCGCAGCCATTGCAATCCCTATTATCGCTTTACCTCTTTTGCTTTTGCTTTTCTCTTTTGTATCCATTTTTTTCCTTTCTCACCTCCTAATTTTTTTCAATAGTAAGAAGGGTTATATAAAACTTTCGCGCTTCGCGATAGTTTCAATGAAAAAGGCAAATCCGTTTGCATCTTCATCGTTCCTTCGCCCCCGCTTTCTGCCTCTTCGCTCTGCATCATCTTTGCCTTTTATCCCCCTTCTTCTTCTTTTATCTATTCTTTACTCACTATATAAAACCTTATGTTTTTTTCGGTTTTCGACATCATTTAATATAGCGCCATGCCGCATGCGCTCTCACCTGTGATAAGATGAGTGTGATATGTTTAGTTTCATTATTTATTTAGTCCTCTATTTTGCTCCCTATATATTTCAACTCCTCTTTTATTTCACCAAACCTTTCTTTTATCCTTATCTCATTCGCCGCAAGCCAACCAAAAAGAAACCCTACTGTGTCCCTCATATATGCCTCCCCGCCATACAATATTTCAAGAATAAGGCACACCACTGCACCTACAAGGCATATCCTCGCCACCCAATCTGCTATTTCCAATCTTATCCTCCGGTTTATCACAGTCATGTTTCTTTCCTTTTTTATTTCTTTGGTAAAGCTTTCTTTTATTTTTTTTTATCTTTGATAAAACTTTCTTCTTAAGAAAGTTTTCTTTATTTCTTTGGTAAAGCTTTCTTTTTAAAAGAAAGGTTTATTTATGACGATATAAGTAAGGATTCCCGCAACGATGCTAATCCATATAGGATACATGCTGTTCCTTATTGTTTTTTCTATCTTATCCATTCTATCAAATAACCTGCTCATCCCCAACAGTAATAGAGTGAGACTATCAGCTTCCTTTTTACCTTCCATTATCTTCTTCATATATGTTTATTCCTTCCACTTTATATCTTTTTCCTTTTTGTTTCTTTCTTTAGCACAGGTTTCTTTTTTAAAAGAAAAGTGTTTTCACGTAAGCTTCACACTTATTTCGCTAAGCTTCACATAAATTTGAATAAGTATAGGAACGAGCATACCAGCCAGAAAACTAACAGTAAACAGGTTCATAGCTATAACAATACCTATAACTCCCACGTCTTTTATGATTCCAAATGCTTCTAAAAGAAGAATGAGAATGCCTATGCATAGGAAAACGTATGCTGGGACAAGCCATTTACTTATAAGCAATCGTCTTACACTTAGTTCTTCTCCCATCTTTCCACCTCTCCTTTTATTCTATTCCCTTCATAAATTTTTTCATCTCTGCTCTGAAAGAGAGGTTAAATTCTCTCCTCTATCCTCCTCTTCAGTTCTTTTATCTCCCTTATCATTTCTATTATTTCCTCCTCTTTAGCCCTTGCTTTCCTCCTTTTAAGCAAATACACAAAAGCAAAGATAAATAAAAGCAACGATTATCCCAGTGTAATATAACTGAGCATCATAAAGAGACCTTTTTGTCCTTCAATTTCAGTTTGTGCATTCACCACCGGTACCATCGCTATTAGTAATGCAAGCATAATCGCCCCCAATCCTTTGCCTGCTTTCACCTTCATTCTTCTTTTACCCCTCTTCTTCTCTAATCTGTTCCTTATCCTTACTTCCTTATATATATGTTTTTCAGTTTTTTCGACATTATTTCTATTGCGCTCATGGCGCAGTGCTCCTTCTCTTCTATCCTCTTTTTTCTTGTTTGTGATAAGATGAGTGTGATTTATAACATTGATAATCCTTCCATCCTGTTTCCCATCACCCTTATCTCTGAAAGTATTTGAACTGAAACAAGAAAGTCAATTTCATGCCTCTTTTCTCTATCTTCTCCTTCAATTCCTCTATCTCTCTCAAAATCTTCATCACTTCTTCCTCTCTACGCTTTTCTTTCTCTTCTATTCGCTCTTCCTCTCTTTCTTCTCGCCTTTTCCTCCTTATTCTTATCACAAGTGGGTAAGTAAAAGTCAAAATTGCTAACAAAATTGAAATTGCTAACAGCCATAGTTTTATTCCCGTGAGACTCACTCCTGTTTGTGCACTTGCCATCGGCATCAT
>QMVO01000114.1 GCA_003661125.1 Methanosarcinales archaeon | reverse complement strand
CCTGGGAAAAGGAAAGGAATCGGCGAAAAGAGAAAATTGAATGGAAATTTACAAAACAGGATGCTGATGAAAAGTTGTCTAAGTATTATGTAACTTAATTAAATTGACATGACACTAGGATGGATACCTTTTAAGTGTTTTTGCCGTTTTCAATTTGCATTTTACTCAATTTGCATTTTCAAGTGATAATCTATCACTTCTCTACCTTTCTATCACCTTTTCTTTTAATCTTGGATCTAAAGCATCTCGTAATCCATCCCCTAAGAAATTGAATGCTAACACAGTAACCATTATCGCCAATCCCGGAAAAGTCGTTAAGTGCGGCGCTGTTCGCATGAAAGCACGACCACCGTTTAACATTGATCCCCACTCTGGAGTTGGCGGTTGGGCACCAAGTCCAAGAAAACTTAATGCCGCTGCCGCGAGGATCACATTAGCCATACCTAGCGTTGCCAGCACGATAACCGGTGCTACACAACTTGGCAGAATATGCCGAGAAATGATATAAAAATCACTGGCACCAAGTGATCTTGCTGATTCCACGAACTCCCTCTCTTTTATAGATAACACTACCCCTCGCACTACTCTGGCATATCCTGTCCAGCCTATTATTGCTAACGCTATCATCACATTAAAAAGGCCAGGCCCCAATGCACCGGCAATCGCCAATGCCAATATAATCCCCGGAAACGCTAACATTATGTCCACTATTCTCATAATTATCTCACCAAGAGTTCTGCCATAATAACCTGCCATCATTCCAAGCGCTATGCCGACAGCACTTGTTATTCCTACTACCATTATTCCTATCCGTAAAGAAACTCTGGTTCCATATATTATTCTGCTCAACACACATCTCCCTAAGTTATCTGTTCCAAGAGGATATTCACCATTAGGAGATAGCAAACGTTCTTTTAGATTTATCTCAATGGGATCATGTGGGGCAATATAAGGCGCAAATATCGCAATAAATGCCAGAAACAGAATTATCAAGGCTCCAACCATTGCTATTTTATGCTCCAAAAATTGCTTAAAAATCACTGCTAACCGACTCTCCATTATCTTCCCTCCTTTTCATATCTTATCCTTGGATCCAGATAAGCATACGAAATATCAACCATTAAATTAACAAGAACAAATATAACTGCAATGAACAATACACAACCTTGAATCATCGCGAAATCACGTGCAAATATCGAATCAACCAATAACTTGCCCACACCTGGCCAAGCAAATATCGTTTCAACGATCACTGCACCCTCAAGTGCCCAACCAAATTGCAAACCAATGACCGTGACAACAGGAATCAATGCATTTTTTAATGCATGCTTACAGATAATGACTTTTTCACGCAAGCCCTTTGCCCTCGCAGTTGTAATGTAATCTTGCTTAAGCACCTCTAACATGCTTGACCTTGTAAGTCTGGTTATTATTGCAGCCATGCCTGTCCCAAGCGTTATAGCAGGCAATATCATGTGTTTGATATCTCCATCTCCATAGCCGCATACCGGGAGTAAACCAAGATATAATGAGAAGAGCAACATAAGCAGTAATCCCAGCCAGAAATTAGGCATAGAAACGCCTATTAGCGCTCCTATCATGCTGACATTATCTGTTACAGAATATTGCTTGGTTGCTGAGATAATTCCAATTGGAATCGCTATTAACAGCGATACGATCATGCTTGCGATAGCTAATTTCAATGTGGCTGGAAACCTGAGTAAAAATTCTGTTAACACTGATTCACCGGTTATTAAGGAGCGCCCGAGATCGCCATGCAGCACATGGTTTAGCCATCTGAGATACTGGATGTGCACAGGAGCATCGAGACCTTCTTGTGCTCTTATCCAGTCAATCTCCTCTTGACTTACATCCTCCGTTCCATATCTTGCAATCGCTATCATCTCGGCAGGGTCGCCTGGGGCAAAGTGCATTATTGAAAATGTCATTATAGTCACGCCTAATGCGACTATGAACATCAATAACAATCTTTTAGCAATGAATTTTAGCATGGCAAACCTATTCCTCCCTCCACGAAATCAGAGCATTTTCCACTCCATGTATCGACCATAGTACTCCTTTCTCTACAATCAGATTTTCCGGCAAGCTAAATATTTTTCACAGCATCCTCCTGTCCTTCTGATTCCTTTTCTTTATGCCACCAGATCAAGGCGGTTTTTGTCTTTTGTTTCGACCAGAATGCGTCCTCCTCTTCAATCAGGAGTTCAGCAATATATTCCCTGATGATCTCCTCCGCTCCCGGTGGCACCTCATCGAAATTATTCATCCAGTATTCTACCGCCTCATCAAGGCTGGAAAAGTGTTGCTTGTATTCATATTCCAAGATTTCCACATTGGCACAGATTCCTATCTGATAAAGAACGTTTACAATGTAGATATAATCGGGGCCTGGGACGTACTCCTCACCGTATAATTTCGGCCAGAGCTTATTATAATTCGATGTTTGCTCCCCTGCAGAGGTGAGAAGGTAGACCGTTTTCCTGGCTACTCGGTCCATCTTCAAAAGCGCCTCTTTTATATCGAGCATGGCAAAAAGGGAGTACGAGGCGATCACAATATCGTGTTCTTCTATGTCATTCCCCAGCTCCACATCTTCCCATTTCTTGTTGATGCACGCTATATTTCTAACCCCCTCCTTCTCGGCATTCTCCCGAAGACACGTAAGCATACCTTTTGAGATGTCGATAGCAGTGGCATGCTTTACGATCTTTGCTATGGGTATGGTGAACGTGCCTGGTCCCGAGCCGATGTCGAGAACCATACATTCGGGATCAAGGTCAAGTTTTGCAATAATCCCCTGTGTGCGCTCAACTCGTCCTTTCACTGCTTTGTTATACCACTCCGACCTTCTATTCCAGAATTCAACCGGATCCCTTCGCCACCTCATCCAGGAGGCATCAAGTATCGCTCTCTTCCATAATTCATCCCAGTCTATTTGATTCATATGCAAGAACATTTGCCGCATTTCAACCTCCACTAAGTTTTGTATTATAAATATTTTGAGAGGGAATAAAAAAAACCTCTCCAATTTTTTTTCTTTTCTTTCACTCTGTTCCGTCGAGCTTTGGAGTAGGCGTTACTCCGGGTGTCTTAGCATGCTGAATAAGCTTTGGTTAATTGCTTGTAAAGCATCCAGCTTCCAATAGTTACCTCGAAGTCCTTTATGCATTTTTTCATAGCCATATAATCTCCACGATGATAGAGGAAGACCGCAGGGGCTCTATCCATAATTTCCCTTTGTAATGCGTAATGGAGCTCCAGACGCTTTTGCGTATCTCCAGTAGACTCAAGCTCATCAATCAGAGCGTCAATCTCCGGATCTTCAAGAAAGTGGTATCTTCCTCTCTCGGAATGATAATACCCTTCGTAATAAAGCGATGGGTCGTCGTGGGGTATATAGCTTTGCCAGGTGAAGAGGAAATCAAAGTCTCCAGATTTTTGTAGCTCGCTCCGTAATGCAGGTTCTACAGGGTTTAAGGTTACCAGAATGCCAAGCTCTCCTAACTGGTATTGAAGGGCTTCTACCACCATTGGAAAATCAAGTGACCCTGTTTGGAAGGTCAAGGTCACCTCGAACGGCTTGCCCTTTTTGTCGAGGTATCCATCGCCATCTGTATCCACCCATCCAGCATCTGCAAGAAGCTCTTCTGCCTTTGTTGGATCGTATTCATAGGGAACGGCATCCTCATCTATAAACTTCTCAAAGACAGGTGAGAACATATACTTCGCTGGTTTACAGGTGCCTTCCAAGATAGTTTCTGTTATGCTTTCCTTATCTATAGCATAGTTAATCGCTTTTCTAACTCTTACGTCAGTAAACGGTTCTCTTTTTGTGTTCATGTAAAGTATAAATGTACCAACAGATAGTTTACCGGAGACTTTTAGGTCGGGATTTGCCTCTAGCATGGGGACCGATGCAAACGCCTCGATACAGGGTATTATGTCCACTTCCCCTGCCTCTAATGCCATGATGTGAGTATTGGCATCAGGAATCACCCGCATAGTGATCTTCTCAAGCTTTGCCTTCTTCCCCCAATATTCATTGTTCCTCTCTAGAATAACCTGTTGTTTCGAGTAGTCAGCAACTTTAAATGGACCGGTACCAATGGCTTTCTTTACATTTCCATCTTCGTCGAGAGGCGTAGTACTGCTCATAATACCGCACTGAGGGGTGGCAAAATCTGAAGATAAGATGAATCTTGGTCGATCAAAGAAGAATTTGACCGTATACTCATCTGGACACTCGATTCTTTCAAGCCCCTGTATCCACGTGCGATCGTGCTCAAGTTTCCACTCAAAAGTAAATTTCACATCATCTGAATCAAAATCCGTGCCATCGTGGAATTTGACTCCTCTTCGAAGATGAAAAGTCCATTGCTTTCCGTCAGAGGACATCTCCCATGATTCTGCCAATACGGGAACTTTCTCTCTGTAGTCGTTCTCGAAATCTGCTAACGGTTCATACACAAGAACATTTGGCGCACCCCAACTTCCACTAAAGCCAGTGGGGTGAAGTCCTTTAAACTCCCGTGTACAAACCACTGTAATATCGCCACCGGGGAAAGGCGCCTCTCCAAGAATAACCAACTCGATATAAGTTATGTCACCCACGTTTACACGTCCATCCTGATTCGCATCTGCCAATTCGTTAGCCGGTTTCTTACCAAGAATTATCAGTCCTACGTATGTTACGTCTCGCATGTCTATTTTCCCGTCACCGTTGGCATCGCCGTAAAGCTTTGCACTTACCGTTGGCATTGATGCTAACAGCATTGCGCTTACCATCACTGCGATTATTCCAAACGATGCTCCTTTTCTTATTCTCGTTTGTTTCATTTTTTTTTCTTTATCACCTCCTAAGTTTTTTTATTAATGGAGATAGGAATAGCCAAATAGGGAATAGGGAACTGTTGGCTATCTACCTCTCTCTCTATTCTCCCATCTCCCCTCTCTCATCTCCCATCTTTCCCCATATTTGCTGGGATTATCCGCCCAGCCCGGTATCCATCCATTCTTTTCTATTCTGCTCATTTCTCGTCATCGCTTCCTTAGCAGCTCATATGCAATCACCCACACCACACCTATCGCAAATATCGCTTCGAATCCTGGTATTGCAGGCTTTGGTGTAGGCGTTGACTTTGCCTTTGGCTTTTCCGCTGGCTTTGGTGTTGGTGTTACTCCCGGTGCTATTGTTGGTGTCGGCATAGGCGTTACCCCCGGTGCCAGTGCTGGCGAGGGAGTTACAGTTGCAGCAGGTGTAAGTGTTACGCTCCATATCCACGTGTGCAAATCAAATAATCCCGTGGTTGTGTTAGTTGCGATTGCCGAGACGTTCCAGGTTCCAATAACTGCACTCCTCGTAAAAACTGCTTCTCGTGTACTTTCATTTGTTTGCGCTTCTGTTCCATTTATTTGCCAGCTAATATCTGCTATTTGGTTTACAGAGATATTGAAAGTTCTTGACTCGCCTGCTGCATTGCCTACAACCGCTGCAGCAGGTTTCCAAGCCGTTATTTTTGGAGACCCTGGTATAACTTCTTCGCCGACCTCTTCTTCCTCTTCCTCCTCTTCGTCTTCTTCTCTCACTTTTAATTCCCCATCAATCCATTTCGCTGGTATTCCCATTGCGTCTTTGTCAACAAGCATCCCCTTGGTTATAGCTAATACGCACTCATCTCCTCCCTTTCCCTTTACCTCAAACCCTATCTTTGCCAAATACCCTGAACCACTTACTCCCTTTACGCCTTTAACGTCTGAAATCACTGTGATTGTATCCGCATCTACAAAATCCCACATCAATACGGGTATTGCTTCTCCATCCACGCTACCATCAGTGACATTTGTGGCATTCACAACACTCGAATCAAATGATAAGTCAAATTGTCCGGAGTCGAGGTCCGTTACATCACTTATATCTAATATTAAAAACCGATGTAGTTTCCTGAGGAGTGGGGCGGATCAATAACCCTCAATTTATCATAAAAATTAACAAAATATTCACAATCCGCAATCACTAATGCACAAATCACAAATTCATAAAT
>QMVO01000113.1 GCA_003661125.1 Methanosarcinales archaeon | reverse complement strand
TCCTTGCTCGGGAATTTGAATATGTTGAGGTATTGATTTGAGGCCATTTTCCCCTCCTGAAATGGTTTCCCAAATTATATCACAAAATGGAAAGGTGCACAATTAAAATTAATTTTTCCACTAGCAACAGTGAACCCGAAGCCCATTATCTCTGTGCCATTACTAATTCAAAGCCCGTGCGAGATTTTATTAAATCCTTTTCTTCCGCTGGTCGCGGTTTTGGCACGCCTTCGGTGATGGAGCATGTCGGTATTCCCAAATTTGACTCCAGAAATCCGCTTCATCAAAACCTCGCCGAAATCTCCAAAAAATGCCACCGGTTAAAATTGGAAGGTGAGGAAAAGGAAATTGAAAAATTAGAAAAAGAATTGGATGGGTTAGTTAAAAAACTTTTTGATATAAAACAATAAGAGATGATTATAGTGATTTGAAGATTTTGGAATTGTGAAGCTTACTGTGCTCCGAAACTTAAACATCAAAAAACTATTTTTTTCAAGAAAATTCATCATTGGATCCGTTCTATTTGCGGAACTTGTATTGAGCTATTATTTAGGATTATTAACAAAAATCCAGATTCTGCTGTGTGACTTTGTTGACTTTACAATTCAAATATATTATATATAAACAGAGTAGACAAAATGTTTGACAAAATCAAGTACCTATGGGAAGAAAAAAGCTTGTTAAAAAAGAAGATGTACTTAAAGCTATCCGGAACTGGATAATGCATAACGGCTTACCACCTACGGTTGAGGAACTTCGAAAAGAATTAAACGTAGGAAGTAGCCGGACTGTAATGCGTTATCTGGAACAATTGGAAGAATCAGGAGATATTGTACGATGGCCTGGATCACGAGGTATTAGGCTTCGTAGAACGTTAGAGGGAGGAATTCAGACTACGTCGGTACCTTTGGTGGGCGATGTTACAGCAGGTATGCTTTCCCTTGCTGAAGAATATGTCGAAGGATGGTTGCGGTTACCTATAGCTTTCACTCAGCCACAAAGCGCAATGTTTTTCTTGTTACGTGTCAATGGTGACTCGATGAATAAGGCACGAGTTGAGGGTGGTACCATCGAGGATGGAGATCTGGTGCTTGTCCGGCAACAACAGATTGCCAATCCCGACGATATTGTTGTAGCACTCGTTGATGGAGAAGTAACCATAAAGAGACTAAGAAAGGCTCCAGGATATTATATACTGCAACCTGAATCCACCAATAGAAAGCATCAGCCAATCATCGTGAACGAAGAATTCCAGGTGCAGGGAGTAGTATGTCGGGTGATAAAGAAGGGGTTGTCAATCATTGAGCAATTTTCAGAGACATAAAGTGCGAAGATAAAAATGAAAGGATTCAAAGAACAAAAGGGCGAATTTATTACGTAAAACCATAAGGAGATACTATGACAGATAAAGAATATCTCGAGGCGATCATAAGAGAACAGACGATCGCGCAAGGAAGCGAGGAGTTTAAGGCGTTACAAGATCAGAGAGCTAAGGTTGAGAAAATTCTTCGTGAACATTTTGGGTCATCTCCTGCTATCCGAGAGGGTGGGTCGAAGGCTAAACATACGATGATACGAGAGTCGTATGATCTCGATATCTTGTGCTATTTCCTCCACGACGAAGAGAATGCTGGTTCATCACTCAAGGAAATATACAACAACGTCTTTAGCGTCCTCTCCGATTCATACATCGTTGAACGTAAACGTTCTGCACTCAGGCTGATGGATCGTGATGACCATGAACATTATACCCATCTAGATGTAATTCCAGGAAGGTACGCCGACGAAACAAAGCAAGATGTATATCTTCATCAAGAAAACGGCGAGAAGGAACGTCTTAAGACCAACCCCGAAATCCACATCAACCATGTACGCGATAGTGGGGTACGTGATGCCATAAAGCTTATTAAATTGTGGAAGGTACGTAATCATATCAATGCCAAGACGTTTGTTCTCGAGCTATTGGTGATTAAACTACTCCAAGATAAACGAGAAGTTCCGCTTACAGAGCAACTATCTCATATCTGGGCCGAATTCCGTGATAACAATGATAATCTAACAGTAGACGATCCTGCAAATCCTGAAGGTAACGATCTTTCAGAACTTTTAAATGACTCTGTTATTACTCGGTTATCCTCTGTTGCTTCAAACACTCTTAAACAAATTGAAGAGTTCGGATGGTCTGCTGTCTATGGTGCAGTGAAAGAAGACGCAGAGAGTCTAAGTGATAGATTAAGAGAAGTTGCTTCAACCCGCTCTGTCAGACCCTGGAGCAGTGTCTAAAAAGAAGCCCTGGTATATAGAGAATCCCGACTCGTATAACACACTACGTCGGGAAGTTGAGAATATTTTCCCGGAATTATCTTTTGTTGAGCGGGTAGGCGAGGTTTGTATCGAGGGCGATCTCCACATCCTCGATAATAGTGGCAAGGTTTTGTATCGGTTTTCTATTAGAGTAAAACTGTCGGAGCAGTCGCCAAGAGGTTTACCAACAGTGTGGGAAACAGGTGGTAGAATCCCATGGGAAAGAGAGCGCCACATGAACCCACACGATGGAAGTGCTTGTATCTATCTTCCAGAGGAATTTTGGTATGAGAACCCAAATGGTATCTCTATTTCGGAGTTTATAAGAGGTCCTCTAACAGGATTTTTAATTAACCAAATTCTTATTGATAAAAGTGAAAATCACAAGTGGCTTAAGGGTGAATGGGATCATGGTGAAAACGGGATAATTGAGTTTTATGCCGAACATTTAGGGACAAGTGAACCTAATAATATACTCCGATGTCTTACTATGCTACGGAAGAAAGATACTAAAGAAATAAAAGGTCATTGGTTATGCCCCTGCGGGAGCGGGCATAAACTGCGAGATTGTCATCGACTAAATATTAACGAGTTGCATAAGAGAATACCATCAGAAGTTACAGAAGCATCCCACACGAAGCTAAAGAGGGCTGTGCAGGAGTTGAGAAACAGCCATTAAAAGGATAAAATGCTCATGTTACCCGATGTGAATGAAAAGTATAGTATTACTCTCTATCACCACAACCTATGGTGGCGAGTGTTCTGTGCAGAATGCACTTCAACAGAATTCCAACGTTATTTCGAGATGATTGCTGAACAGGTTTGGCCTGGTTTTACGAAGGTGAAGCCATGGGGGAAAGTAGGAGATCAGAAATGTGACGGGGGTGGTTGTTGATGAAGGAATCCTATTTCAAGTTTATTCACCGGAAACCATGACTGTAGCAAAGACTACACAAAAGATTGAGGAGGATCGAAAAAAGCCTTTGGGATTTGTTGGAAAAAATGCCGATTCAGAAACGTGTTGAGATCCTTGGGGCAGTGTCTGGTGAAGAAGATATTTTTATTATGGCTGGTATTAACTCACAGGAGGTTGTGAAGCGCTTTCACAGAGGCAGGGTTATAATCTTACATGAGATTGAGTGCCCAATCGACAAGGGGGATGCTCTTGAAGCACTTAACCCTGAGAGACCCTTTGCGCCACCAATTCATCTCCGTACCGAGATTCCTTCAAGTAGAGCTTCGTGGAAACGGGCAGCGCGTAATCAGCAAGAACAAATAATGGAATTACTTGAACGAGGTCTATTGCAATCACCCGGATTCGCAGTATTCAGTTTTTCACCTATCCCTTTGGCTATACACTTTGGCTATACGTATACAGACCGTATTAATATTAGTTTGTTTCATTATCATCGAAATCGTGGAACATGGGCATGGCCAAAGAATCAAGAGACTACAAGCAAACCCATAAAGTTTAGTGTAACTGTGCACGACTTGGCAGAGAATAAGCATGAAGCTGTTATTCGTATCTCGCTGAGTGCAAGGATTTCGCTGAAAGAAACCAACCCACTTACATCCGGAGCACAGATGGAGATAGACCTCTTTATTGATGATCCCGATGCGTTTTGGCTTCAAGAACCGGAGCAGCTAAAGGAGTTAAGTGCTTGCTTCCTTCGTGCTCTGAAGAATATCAGAAAGCAGATGCCTGAATGTCGGAGTATTCATCTGTTTTATTCCGGACCCACGGCAGGCGCCGTCAAAATTGGCCAAGTTATTAATTCCAGGATGAATCCACCCGTTCTTTTGTACCAATATTATCGTCGCCTATCTCCACGATATAAACATGTTCTAATTCTGGACTAAAATTGCTATCTATTTCGGCTTTTAAGTACGACTTTATCAGCAATTTTTGTAATGTGAAATAACTTTCACCGGAATATGCATTTAATATTCTAGTTGTAGGCTCCCACTTATATATTGAAAAGGTGAAACAGAAAGATCTAATTTACATTATTTGAAATGAGCGTGGCTAATTTCGGTTGAAAACTAAGTATTTATATAGAGGAGAATTAGCGTCACTGAACATATTGAAACTGGCCCCAAAATGTGCAAACATTAAAAAAATTAACCATATTTGCGCACTGGGAGGGGCCAGCTATGGAAATGTACGATGTTGAGGCACTGCATGTCAAGCAGGAGGAAATCTTGAAAGAGATTTACAAGTATGTATCTGGAGAAGCTTTGAATAAAGATCTGTACAGTGTTGAGAACGATCTGTTTCGGTACGTTCTCAGAATGGGGCACTCATTTTTATGTGAGGTCATTGCCCGCCACGGAACTGGCAAGATCGAAGGGTCTGCAAAGGCGGTAGAGAAAAATCTTAACTTCCACATGGATAAAGAGACTACCTATTTGTCTATCTTTGGCGAGGTGAAGATCAATCGAGCGTATTACTGGCGTAAGGGCGAGAAGGGCTATTTTCCTCTTGATGCTGAGTTGAATCTTCCTGACCGTCGCTATTCGTATCTGTTGGATAAGTGGGTACAGAGCACAATTATAGAAGAGACATATGAGAAAGCTGTGGAGCGCTTTGCAAAGCTTTTGGATATTCCGGTCTCTAAGCTTGGGCAGCAGAACGTAGCTCGAGAAGCCGGGAAGTATTTTACGGAGTTCTACCGTCAGAAGGCTCCTTTTGATCCTGCAACTGAAGGCAGTGTGATTGGGCTGGAGGCGGACTGCAAAGGGGTTCGTATGATTTCCTCCGAAAAACCTGAGAGGGGCAAAGAGCAGAAAGCACGGCGGAGGAAAGGGGAGAAGAGCGGAGGCCTAAGAAGAGATGCTGTCGCTACTGCTGATTTCACCTTTAACCCGGAGGAGAGAAGCGCTGAAGAGATCGTTCAGATACTGATGAAGGAGAACATCGGGCAAAAACCCGTTCAAAAGGCGGTAGAGAGGCAAAAAGAAGGCCAAGAGGGGCCAAGGAAAGCGTTGAATGTGCAGGTAGCAGCCAGCATGGCCGGGAAACAGCGAGCCTTCGAGGAGCTTGCTGAGCGAGCAAAGAAACGTGATCCCGGGGGTGGGAAAAAGCTCGTGGTGCTGCTTGACGGAGAAAAGGCTTTAGAAGATCAGTTGCTCATAGCCTTTGATAAAGCCGGTCTGTCAGAAAAGATCGATGCAATCGTGCTGGACGTAATGCACATGATGGAATACCTGTGGGATGCGGGGACAGCCCTCCATGGAGAAAAGGGCAAAGGCCGCAATCTTTGGGTACGGGAACATGCTCTTGTGATTCTTGAAGGTCGAGTGGGACGAGTGATTGGGGGCTTGAAGCAAATCCTCACTAAACAAAAGCTTCGATCTTCACAAGTAAAAGTACTGAAAAAGGTGATTACTTATTTTGAGAATCACAGGCATATGATGAGATACGATGAATATCTCGCTGCAGGATACCCAATTGCTACCGGACTTATAGAGGGAACGTGCGGTTCTCTGATAAAAGACCGGGCAGATCGAAGTGGCTCACGGTGGTCAAGTGAAGGGGTACAGGCAATTCTTAATCTGAGAGCTGTAATGAAAAACGGCGATTGGGATGCTTACTGGGATTATTACATGAACAAAGAGAATGAAAGGTTGTATGGCAGTGCAAAGTCGCTACCATCATCCTGTCCCCCAGAAGAGAAAGCAGCTTAGAGGAAAATAGTAATGATGTTTTGGAAATCAAATATAGGTGGACATTTCCAACCAACCGAAATTAGCCACGCTC
>QMVO01000112.1 GCA_003661125.1 Methanosarcinales archaeon | reverse complement strand
TATTTTGGTTACTATTGATTTGCTCGTATGCTAATTTCGCAGAAATTAGCGACTGCTGATGTGTCAAAACTCCGCAAAAAGCCATGTCAAGTAGTTTTATCGCTTCGTCCATATGTGTTATGAATTTTTCGGTAGGAATCCATCCAAATCCACCGCGAGAATTACATTTTCGTGTTTCCACTTCCGCTTCTTCAATTAGTTCCTGATATACAGAAAGACATCCTTCCAATTGCTCTGCGACATATTGAATATATTTTATGCGATCCTCGAACCACGCAAGATACCAGCTGTCTGCATATTCGTTTATCCGTTCTTTTTCATGCATGGGTTTTTAAAAATTTTTATAATATAAAAAGCAATATACTTGTCAGTGCCATAATGCACAATTTGAATATAAAGTCCCAACTACTACGGTTTAAGACAATAGTTTAGCCCTTATTTCTCTCATCTGCGCGGCATCGGGCATGGGTGTGAGTTCAGAAGGCGGAAGGAAGTTATAATTAGGGATGCGTGCTTCTTTTGGTAGTGTTTTGTTATACTCACGAGTGCGATATGTTTTCCAGAACCACTGATTTTTCTGATTTTCATAATATTCAGCGCTATGATTTCGCAAGCCAGTTTCAGGTTTCCAGACCGGCTGCGGACCGAGGCAAGCGCACATGGGATGCAGTCCGCCAGCGAATTCATAAGGATTGTCAAGAATAGCACCGTGCATAGCACCACAGCGCGCACACATGTTCGCCGATAAGCTTGAGATATAAACCCACTTCTGTACGAATCCAGACTGTTTCAATGTTTCAATCCTGCCGAGACGATTCGCGCGAAGCATAGAAGACCTGGCAATAACATGAGAATACGCTTTTACTGTTGTGTGGTAAGGGCGAGTAATAAGTTTCTTGACTTTTTTCCAATTGCCATCAGGATCAACAACGAATTCAGTGCGATATTTGCCTGTGTTATCTATGAAAACGCCACCGGGACCGAAATAAGAACGTATCGCAGGTTGCAATTTTTTAGCAACATCATAAGGATGCATTCCGCCACGTATGCCATGCTGCTCAAGAATGTGAATCATTTTGTTCGTGGTCGATTGCTGTTTTATGAGATTGATAGTTGCTCTGTCTAAACCCAAAGCAGCTAATTTCTTTTCTGTTTGTGCAGTCCAGCCCTTCTGTTTGAGGTCATTTATGAGTTTATTATGGGCAATCAATGTTCCATATCGCAATTTCAATCCATTCGCTATTTCTTCATTGAATTTGCCTATGTGACCTATCGTTTCTCGGGTTATCTTGTTTAGATGCGTTTTGGATACACGAGAAAGATCAACAGTGGTATAAGCGGGAATATTTTTCGATAAGTAATTAGATTCGATATAAACACCAGCGAGGAAATTAGTTGGTAACTCTTTAATAATTATATTTGCTTGTTTTGTCGTGCATGCCGATAAAGAAGTATTAATAGCTTTTTTGCTTTCTTTTGTGTTGCGTGGCATCGCGAAAAAAGAAAGGAGAGTGTTTTTGCAGTGCTCATATTCAGAAATCAAAGCTTTTTCGTATTCTGGCGGCATTTATTTATCCTCCGGGAATTCTTGTCTTAGTTCCCCTTGCCAATGTGGGCGAAGATTATGTTTCATGAATACAGGAATTTGGTGATCTCTTGCATGAGCAAGAATATTTTTTATCCAAATTTCTTTTGGGGTTACTTTACCCTTCCGGTTCCCGGTTTCTGCACCGATAATAATCCAGTCCAGCGAATCGTAGATGCCATCCAAAAATGTTGGTTCGCCGAGAAGTGGCTCGATAGAGACGAAGCGAACTGGAGTTTTTAGGTGTTTCAACCAGAGCGCTTTTACGCTATCGCCCTGGAACGTTATGGTGATACCGAGCCAGCAATTGTCGGGAAAATCAAAAGAAGTTAACCCCCCGGGCAGTTTAGTGAGGAATTGAAATCGATGCTGCGGATTCTCGCTGCATACTTTCAGTATTCTCTCCATCCAATCGTCCGTCCATTCTCCAAATAATTCAATAGTCGAGCCAACGAATATCTTCGCTGGCTTCTTAATTTTGTAAGGTGCCTGGAGTTCCTTTTCATCGAGTCGGATAGTAGGATCGTAATGAAACCTATCATAGATTCTACGTGCATAACAGTAAGGGCAACCAACGGGACAAAGACCTTTAACAGGGTTCCATGTATAATCAGTCCAGCCAATTTTGTTGTTTGGTCCATTCATAGTATTAATCTTCTATTTGTAAATATAAAATATTGTTTTTGATAGCCCACGATTTAATTTCGGGATGGTTTTTGAGAAGGTCATGGAGTGCTGAATATTCTTCGTCGGTTAATATCCGGTCTGCGGATCCACAAAAGAAGTTCGTATGGAAATAGAGGTCTTCAATCTCTTCGCTTGACAAAGCTCTATTGAAAGTTATGACCACATTTTCCGGTATTTCTGTGATGCTGAGGTTTTCACTGTCTCCGGTAATATGATACCACCTACCATCAACTGGGATTTCAACGTAGTTGTCTATACCACCAAATTCGATACCGATAGTTACCTTTTTTTGTCTTTCCATAATAGTGATTATTTACAGTATCATTTATAAATTTTAATTAGTTATTTCCCATTGAACTCGCCAACCGAAGAAAAATGCTAACCAATAGTGCCAGAAACAGAAATACCTTACCCCTAATATTTCTCCTTCCTCATCCCATACCCATGCTCGCCTCCCTTTTCTGTTACAATTGGGCCAGCAACATTTTTCTTCTGACATCGTTCTTCACCAACTTCTTCTCGCTTCTTCCAATATCGATCTAAGTTTCTCCTCAACTATTTCCCTTTCACCTTTTAACATCTCTTCCGCTATCTCTTTTACTATATGCTTCTGCTCTAATAATTCACCAACAAGCGTAGAGAGTGATTTTTTCTCTTTTTTCGCTCTTTTTTGTAGTTCCTCTACCACTTCCCCCTTCAAACTCACGCTTCTATACCCTTCCATATTTTCATCACCATATAATAAGAATGCTTTACTATATAAATAGTTGCTGTAAAACTACCGCATAAATAAAAAATCAAAAGAAAAAACTTATACTACTACTCGTGCAAGTTGTTGTGCTGAGTGCTGTAATAACCCTAACGGCTCAACGCCGTGTTGTAAGTAGTAAATAGGCGAATGCGTGTAATTATGAAAAACGTCAGAAGCACTCAAAGCCCTGTTGTAGATGCGGACTTCGTCGATGGTGCCGTTGAAGTAGTATTTTTCTTCTTCCGTTTCTCTGCCAATGTTAGCATTCCAAGCAGAAGAGTCGCCTAAATCTTTTATAGCTGTTGTCTTTTCTCCTGCTAAATTCCCATTAACATAAAATTTAATATATTCACTTGCTTTAATTTGTAAAACTACATGACTCCAAACTCCAGCATTTGTAAATGCAACCCCATATGAAGCATAATTGGATGAAGATGTCCCTTCTCTACATCTTAATTCATTTGTACTTGTATAAAACCAAACGGGACCCCACCAATCTCCTTTTGAATAAATACCCTGACTGGTAGAATCTGGTTTCACCCACGCCTCAATCGTAATCTCATCAGTAATATTCAAACTCTCATCATTCCCGCAATCAACATAATCATCTGTGCCGTCAAATTTCAGACTTGCACCAAAAACACCACTCGGATGAATTAACTCGCCAATCCCAACGCCGTTTTTTAATGTGCCGTGATTAACGTTTGCAAAATTAGGAGCTAAGTTTCGCCATGTATGTCCATCCCACGAAGAGGAATTGCACCATAATACGATGTTCTGTGGTTGAACAGGTGCGAAAGCGGGTTGTAGATACCAAGGAGTTTGGAAACCCTGATTTCGATTCATTATCATCATTTTGACTTTTGAATTGCAGCGTACCAATCTTTAACCTCCGCTAAATCCTTGAAGACAAAGCTCTGATTATTCCATTCAATCGTAATCTTCTGCGTTTCGTCATCGATTTCTTCCTTCTTATGCGAACTGATCTCGATCTTGCCACCGTTATGCGGCTTACCGGCTATCCACCATTGTTTGAGTTCAGTTATATCTTTCAAATAGCGATAAACATATTCGTTGTTTACTGAATCGAAAACTGTCACTGTAACCATCCGGTCTTCGTTTATGATTATCTCGCCCGTCAAATCACTTTTGTATGGCATTTTTTCTTTAATACCCCTCATCCTCAATCGGTAAGTAAATATACGATTCTGCAATGCTACCACGAGAAAAATACAATCGTATTTTGTTGTTAGATGCTGCCGCATCGCTGACATATCCCAAAACATCAACACTACCGACAAGTCGTTCGTCAGCGGGAAGAACGGTCAGTGAGATATCTTCGTGCAACTTGACACCGACCTTATCATCCCAATCATTAGCTTGATGAGAAACCGGCGTATCGAAGGCATATTCGGCATCTTCGATGATTGCGGTGTCCACACCTGCCTCGGTGCGTTTGTATAGACTGAACCGTAACTTCGTGAGATATGTTGTGTTTGTGCCGTCTCCGCGGATCCGCAACTGGAATCCGCATTCAAAAGGTCCTTGGATAATCGTTTTGCGAGACCGTAATTCTTTCAATATGAACTCGAAATTGGAAATAACTTCAGTTTCTTCAGTACTGGTTATGTTTGAGCTCTCTTTGTAATCGAGAAGAGCTTGTTCTGTTTCATGCTTGTCCAAATTTGCCGGCTGTGGCATTCTGAACAAGCCATGTGTGTATGCTTTATCGAATGTATAATTCTCACTGCCAAACGATTGCAAATAGTACAATGTCGGTAGAATTATAACAGGTCTATCTACATATTTTGTATATTCCTCATCCCTCGTCATGCTTTATTCTTGCCTGTGCACTTTTAAAAAGTGAACGTTTACATCATGCTTTTGCCAATAAGAAGAATAATCGCTATCTTCAAGAAAGTGCCGAGGATGTACCCGCCTTTTGCGTAATGTGGTTCCTTGATGACATCAGGATTCTTCATTGTTTCCGAATCGATACCTTTCCATTCGGTTAAGCCTGCGTATATACCGTGAACGAACGCATGTACCTCGGCATGTGTATTCAGGAATTCAGCCCACATTTTCTTCTTCTATCACCTCCAATAAGTTTTCTGCTGAAAGAGCAAGCTGCTTTCGGTCCGCTGCAATTTGTTTGACGACATCAAAAGCAGCTTCGTAATCTGAAGAATCAAGGTCGTAATTTTCGGCTGTTGCTAAGCCTTTAATCAAGCCTGCACCACCGAGTTCGCATTCAGGTAAGATATTATATTTTCTTGATAATGCACGTAAATCATCATCACTTGCTCCTATCTCCTTAAATATCTTCAATACATCCGCATATAGCTTTTCAACCTGTGCAATCTCACGAGCTTCATGCGGGTCGAGTTCGCGTAATACGAATGATATCCCGGCATTTTCAACAGCTCCCGGGAATTGCTCGTAAATCAAATCGAGTGCGATTTGCTGATATTGTCTCTGAATACCACGCAAAACGATGTTCATAGTAGTGAGAATATTACGAGCAGTTGTAAGCTCCACACCGCGTGCATCGAGTAATGATAACGGGAAACCGAGCGCAAAGGCGATTTCTGTATTCAAGATATGAATGATTGCTTCAAGCATCTGCGGATTGAGAGAGCGCGAACTTTCTGTTATTTTTTCTTCTATTTGATCGGTATGTACTGTGATGCCTTTATGCATGCGGTCATATTCGATTTGATTGACCATGTCTTGCAGTTTTGCTTTGTAATCCTCGTATATTTCCAGTTCTTGCGCGTATTGATCTGGATTACTTTCTTGCAATCTCGGATCGGGGTATTGAGGAACAATTATGTTGCCATCCTTGTCACGAGTTTGAATTATAATCTGTTCACCTGGAGCGACGACAATAGCAACAAGATTGGGCAAGCTTAGCAATATGAGATTTTTAATATAGATTTCGTTTAAGCATGCGGACAGATCACTGTCGCCAGATTCGTTGTTCTGGATTTCGATAATGTCAGCAAGATCGACTACAATATCTTCTTTTGAAATATGCGGGAATTGACTTTTACCGTCTTCGCCATCTTTGATATACCATAC
>QMVO01000111.1 GCA_003661125.1 Methanosarcinales archaeon | reverse complement strand
GTTCAGCCAAACCACAGCTATCCACAAATCTTAATCCGGGTCAGGTTGGAGATAAAAAAAGTGCATTGAATAAAAGCGCTAAAAGCACCTGCAAAATGCTCAAAAGGATTATGCCCACAATGTTCATCACTCTGTTTCTGGTATCTGTGGCGATGGAACTAAACCTGTTCGATTCAGTTTCTGCAATTTTGGAACCTCTCACAAACATTCTGGGATTGGAAAGCGAAGTCGTGCTAATCAGTGCAACCGAGATTGTGAACACTTATTCCGGGTTAATCCTCGCAGGCAGCTTTCTGGATAAAGGGCTGATAACGACAAAAGGGGTGTTAATCGCCTTATTATTAGGCACCGTAGTATCATTCTCAACGAGATTTGTAAAACATTCACTGCCATTGCACGTATCTCTGTTCGGTCCCAAATTGGGAAGCAAGACGGTTGCGGTAAATGCTGGAACAACGCTTGTCATTGATGTGTTGTTCATAATAGTATTACTGATAATTTAGAGGTTTTAAGAAAAGATTTTTTTTAATAAAAAAACGATAAATTTAACTTTTTAGAAATACTAAAATCGATATCGAAAAACTCATATAGCATCAATCTTATTATATTAACTTAAATAGTTACAAATAAAAGAGTAGAATAAAGGAAAAGGTGAGATAATGACACACCACATTAGAAGAGAGATATTACCATTTACAGCAATTGTGGGGCAGGAGAAGATGAAGAAATCGCTTATTTTGAATGCTATTAATCCACATATAGGCGGAGTGCTTATAAGGGGTGAGAAAGGGACTGCGAAGTCCACCGCTGTTCGTGCACTTGCTGAACTGTTACCAGAAATCGAAGTGGTTAAGGGCTGTCCTTTCAATTGCAATCCTTATAACGAGCACGAGATGTGCGACCTGTGCTACGCTAAGAAAACGAATGGGGAAAATCTGAAAGTGGCGAAACGAAGGATGTGGGTCATAGACCTTCCGCTCGGTGCAACCGAAGATAGAGTCGTGGGCTCAATAGATGTGGAAAAGGCAATAAAAGAAGGAATAAAGGCGCTGGAACCCGGGATATTAGCTGCTGCAAATAGAGGTATTCTTTACATTGATGAGGTAAATCTTTTGGACGACCACGTTGCCGATGTCATTTTAGATTCGGCTGCGATGTCAATAAACGTGGTTGAGCGAGAAGGTGTCTCTGTTTCTCATCCCTCTAAATTCATCCTGGTTGGAACAATGAACCCTGAGGAAGGTGAGCTCAGACCTCAACTCCTGGATAGATTTGGTCTTCAAGCAAGTGTAGAAAGTATAGACGATGCAGATAAAAGGGTAGAAATAGTAAAACTTGTGGGAAGTTTTGAAAGGGACCCAGAAGAGTTTAGGGCAAGATTCGATGGGATACAAAAAGAACTCAGAGAGAAAATTGTGCGTGCAAAACAAATAGTTAATGAGGTAGAGATCAGCGATGATTTACTGAAAATAACTGCTGATACGTGCATTAAACTCGGCGTCAGGACGCATAGAGCTGAAATCGTTATAGATAGAACTGCAAAGACGATTGCTGCATTTGATGGCAGGAAGAAAGTCACTTTTGAGGACATAAAAGAGGCGATGGAATTAGCACTTCCACATAGAATGCGAAGAAAGCCATTTGAGCCGCCGAGTTTAGATACAAAAAAACTCGATGAGATGATGTCAGACACTAAAAAGCATAGTGAAGATGAGAAACATGAGAATAAGCAGCAGCAGCAAAGGAAAGAGGGGGAAGAGAAAAGAGAACACAAGCATAGAAATGAGCAACTTGACAAAAATACAAAAGGTCAAGATGACAATGACGATATAAAAGAACCACAAAAGGAATTTATCTTTGACATAGGCGACTCGATTGATACAAGGGTAGTAAGACAAAAACAAAAGAAAGATAAAACATATCGCCGGAAGATTTCCGGAAGAAGAGTTCCTACACTCTCTCTTCGCAATAACGGGAAATACGTACGGCATGGATTCCCGAAAGGAGAGATAAAGGATGTTGCACTTGATGCTACGGTACGTGCAGCCGCACCTTACCAGAAAGAGAGAAAACATGGGTCTGATTTAGCTGTTGTTATCAAAACTCAGGACATTCGAGAGAAGATTCGTGTAGGGAAAGTATCAACGGCAACGATGTTTGTTGTGGATGCATCGGGCTCAATGGGTGCGATGAGAAGAATGGAGAGTGCAAAAGGTGCTGTTCTCTCTTTATTACTGGATTCATATCAACAAAGAGATAAGGTCGGAATGGTTGCGTTTAGAGGTAACCAGGCAGATACCCTGCTTCCTCTATGTTCAAGCATAGATTTAGCAGTCGAGAGGTTAAAGGAACTCCCAACCGGTGGAAGAACACCTCTATCCGCAGGTCTGGAAATGGGATTGAATCTTCTGATGACTGAAAAGCAGAAGGATGAAGAAGCGATACCTATCCTGCTGTTAATATCTGACGGTCGTGCAAATGTTCCATCCGGAGAAAATAAAGAGATTGAAAAGGAATTGGTAGCACTCGCCGAGCAGGCACGAGCTAAGGGTATATATGTGATTGTGATTGATACCGAGGTAGTTAGCAAATCGTTTATACAAATGCAGCTTGGATATTGCAGAGAGATAGCTGCCAGCTCAGGGGGAAAATATTATCCTATCGCAGATTTAACATCGCGGGCAGTGCATGACATTGTTATTCAGGAACGAGAGCGGGAGTTATTGAGCAGTTTGCAAGCCGCTCAGGGATGAAGATGACATCAAGCGCGGAAACAAAAACGGGACTGGAAAAGAGAGCGGAAATAAAAGCGCAATATAAAAAATTTGTTGGAAGGAAAATCCTTTTTATTCTTTCTTCCCTCATATTAATTTTTATTATCGCAGGCGTATCGGCAACGCTTGGCTCTTATCCAATCACCGTCATAGAGGTATATTCAATAATATGGCAGGGTATTCTTGAGATTTTTCAAAATGCTGTTTTTATCATGTCTCATGGCATTAAGAAATTCTATCAGACATATTTTACAACTAAAGAGATAGTTATTTGGGGATTACGATTACCACGAATCATAATGGGCATCCTTGCTGGAATAGGGCTCGCAATTGCGGGTACAACTATGCAGGGAGTAGTGAGGAATCCACTGGCAAGCCCTTATACCCTGGGGATTGCTTCTGCTGCGAGTTTTGGCGCTACTCTTGCCATCATTTTAGGTGCAGGTTTTGTCACTGGTAAATATATTATAATAGTAAATGCGTTCGTCTTCGCTTTGCTCTCTTCTTTCATCATCTACGGTCTATCGCGATATAAGAGTGCAACGCCGGAGACAATGATTTTAGCCGGTATTGCATTGATGTATTTATTCTCCGCAATGACAGGGATTTTACAATATTTTGGAGAAGCGGAGGCGGTGAAGGAGGTGGTATTCTGGATGTTTGGAAGTCTTGGAAGAGCTTCGTGGGATAAGCTTTCTCTCATGTCCATCATCATTGCCTTCTGTATTCCACTTATCATGCTAAAATCATGGGACTTGAATGCACTGGGAGTAGGAGATGAGAGGGCGAAAAGCCTGGGTGTAAACGTCGAGCAGACAAGGATAGTTTGTTTCGTACTCGCTTCTCTTGTAACTGCGGGCATTATCTGCTTCACGGGAACCATAGGATTTATTGGATTGGTTTCCCCGCACATGTGCCGCATGGTTATCGGTGGAGACAACAGATATTTAATTCCCGCATCAGGTCTTTTCGGTGCCGCCCTTTTGCTTGGTGCCGATACCATTGCAAGAACAATCATAGCACCGGTAATTCTCCCGGTAGGTTTGATTACATCCTTCATGGGAGTTCCGTTGTTTCTCTACTTGATAATGAGAAAGAGGAAAGAATATTGGTAAGATTAAAATGGTAAAGCTGAAAGTAAAAGACGTGGAGTTCAGCTATGCAAGCGTACCCATACTAAAGAATGTCTGTGTAGAGCTTGCCGAATCGGAGATGCTAAGCGTGGTGGGACCAAATGGAGCAGGGAAATCCACTCTGCTCCGGTGTATAGATAGAATTCTGAGCCCTCAAAAAGGATGTATTCTGTTAGATGAGCGAGATATAAAAAAGATTAGCAGAATGGAACTCGCAAAAAAAGTGGGGTATATCCCACAAAGCACTACTTCAATATTTTCTGCCACGGTCTTCGATGTTGTCCTCATAGGCAGGCGCCCGCATATCAGTTGGCGGAGCAGTGAAGAAGACACAGAAAAGGTTTTAGAGACTCTGCAAATGCTAAACATCGAAGAGTTTGCCATGCGTGATATTAACGAACTCAGCGGAGGTCAACAGCAGAAAGTTTTTATCGCTTGTGCACTGTCTCAAGAGCCCGATGTTCTTTTGCTCGATGAGCCTACTTCTAATCTCGACATCAGGCATCAACTTGAAGTGATGGACATCATAAAAACCATCGTGAGAGAAAAGAGGATTGCTGCGATTATGGCTATCCATGACCTTAATTTAGCTGCAAGATACGCAGACAAGATAATAATGATGAATAGCGGAAAAATCTTTTCCGCTGGTGACCCTGTCTCTGTCCTTACCCCTGAAAACATAAAACATGTTTACGGTGTGGAGTCAGAAGTGATGGATAAACGCGGAAGACCGCATATCATACCGATAAGACCTGTTGGCTTTGTATAGGGCGGTCTATGTATGGTGGAAAATCATAATTTTCGCATGTCGTTGGAAATCTACCTTTATCCACCTCTCTTCCCTGACCATCTAAGTCATTTTAATCAATTTCTCTCTTCAATGCCAATTGTTATATCTCCCTTTCATTTATATAATTAAAACCAGGTGAATAATCTATCTATATAACATGGAGTTAAGAGAAGGCGACCGCATAAGGATAAGGAAGAAAACCGATAGGGGCGTTGTCGTTTGCGAAGGGATTGTAATGCCAACGGGTTCAAGGAAAAAGAGTATAGTAATAAAACTCGATAACGGCTACAATATCGGTATACAACCGGAAAATGCGGAAATAGAAGTTATAAGCGGGGCAGAAGCAGTACAATCAAAAAGAGAAAGAAGAGAGGAAAAGGAATTAAGAAAAGGAAAAGAAGAATTGCCCGTTTTGTCTATCCTCTCCACTGGTGGCACAATTGCCTCTAAAGTGGATTACAGAACCGGCGCGGTTTCACCTCAATTCTCCACCGAAGATATACTCGAGGCAATCCCAGAATTAGGACAAATAGCAAACATCAGTGGAAAAGTGATTTATAGCATACTGAGCGAGAATATGCGTGCCGAATACTGGCGTAAGCTCGCAACAGAGGTCTATAACGAGATAAAAAGCGGTGCAGAAGGTATAATTGTCACTCATGGCACGGATACAATGGGCTACACCGCTGCCGCACTCTCCTTCATGGTGCAAACCCCAGTGCCTATCGTTCTCGTGGGTTCACAGCGCAGTGCTGACAGACCTTCCAGCGATGCTGCAATGAATGCAATATGCGCAGCGAAAGTGGCATGTAGCGACATTGCGGAGGTTGTAGTAGTAATGCATGGCAGCACCTCAGACGATTTCTGTTTTATTCACCGTGGCACGAAAGTGAGGAAAATGCATACTTCCGCGCGTGACGCCTTTCAATCGGTAAATGATGTCCCAATAGGAAAGGTATATTATGATACGAGCAATATAGAAAAAATAAGGCTTGAGTTCTTATCCGCTTATAAGAAGCGCAGCGAGAAAGAATTAGAGCCTGGGTTAAGCGACAAGTTTGAGGAGAGATGCTGTCTCCTAAAGTTCTATCCCGGTGCTGACCCGGCAATACTCGATTTCTTTGTGGAACAGGGTTACAGGGGCATTGTATTAGAAGGAACAGGCTTGGGGCATGTATCTGCGGAGTGGATTCCAGGCGTGGCGAGAGCGATTGGGCAGGGCATACCGGTAGTGATGACTTCTCAATGTTTGTACGGGTCCATCTGTGACAGGGTGTATGATACCGGTCGTGATTTACTTCATGCGGGAATAATAGAGGGTGAAGATATGCTGCCTGAAACTGCCTTGGTGAAGTTGATGTGGGTCTTGGGACAGACCACGGATATGGAAGAAGTAAAGAGATTGATGCGCAAGAACATTGTAGGGGAAATACGGG
>QMVO01000110.1 GCA_003661125.1 Methanosarcinales archaeon | reverse complement strand
CATGCATGCATGAAGCTTAGCGGAGGATAAAAAATAGGAGGGAAAAGAAGAAAATGGAAATGGGAATAAATAGAATTTTGAGCACGTGGAGCTGTTTTGGAAGGAACCCGGCGCTCGCAATGAGGGTATTGATCGTTACGGCAGGCGCGACCATGCTGCCTACTAATCCTAATCCGGTGCGCTATGTGCTGGAATTAGAAAAGAACGGATATTTAGAAGATACCCGTACCTTAGCGATGGGGACGGCGATGTTGCAGGTGCTACTATTTTTTTCGCTCTATATGCTCTTTTCTCTGACCTACGGCGTGCTATGGTTTTGATCAAGCTGGCTAAGAAATTAGGGGGATAAGGAATAAAAATGGGACGGAAGCATTTATTTGGCATTCTTTATGTATGCCTTACGGTGAGTGTATTGGCAGAAGTCGTTAATTTCCACGGGCATGACTTATGGCAGACAATCCCGGGCTTCAGTGCCCTATATGGTTTTATCGGCTGCATCTTCATCATCGCTGCCTCAAAAGCACTTGGACATTACTGGCTTCAAAAAGAGGAGGATTATTATGATTGAGTGGCTGCATCCGGGACTTATATTTATCTTAGGCGCTCTTCTGATACCGGTCTTAAAGGGTAAGTGGAAACAGATATATCTGCTTTTGCTGCCGATAGCGGCGCTTATAGACCTTCTGTATATGAGTAAAGGCGTATTCTGGCGTCTTCCTCTTCTGGAATACGAACTCGTATTTGGCAGAGTTGACCAATTGAGTCTGGTTTTTGGGTATGTATTTGTTATCGCCGCTTTTTGCATGACGCTTTATGCACTGCACGTAAAGGAGGACGGGCAGCATGTATCTGCCTTCCTCTACGTTGGGAGCACACTGGGAGTAGTTTTCGCTGGTGACCTTTTTACTTTATACCTGTTTTGGGAAGTGATGGCTTTTTCTTCGCTTTTCCTTATCTGGTATCGCAAGACGAAGGCATCCTCGGAAGCGGGATTCCGATATATCATGGTACATATTTTTGGTGGTATATGCCTGTTAGCAGGTATTATTTTACATCTGCAAAACACAGGGTCTATTGCTTTTGACTCTTTTAATTGGGGAACGGGCTGGGGTTATTTATCCTCTTACTTTATATTCCTTGGGTTTCTTATAAATGCCGCCGTGCCCCCTTTACATGCCTGGCTGTCTGACGCTTACCCGGAAGCCACGGTTACGGGAGCTGTATTTTTGACTGCATTCACGACAAAAAGTGCGATATACGTGTTGATAAGAGGTTTCCCGGGTGTTGAGCTCCTGATATGGTTAGGGGCTATCATGGCGATATATGGGGTCATCTTTGCAGTGCTTGAGAATGATGCGAGAAGACTTCTTGCCTACTCTATCATCGGTCAAGGTGGATATATGATAGCTGGTATTGGAATAGGAACGGCAATGGCGATAAATGGTTCAATAGCTCATGCTTTATGCTGTGCTCTTTATATGGCGTTGCTATTCATGGGTGCGGGAGCAGTGCTTGAGATGACAGGGAGAAGCAAGTTCAGCGAATTAGGTGGTCTTTATAAATATATGCCCCTCACTTTCTGGCTTTACATGATTGGTGCTTTCTCCATTTCTGGTTTCCCGCTGTTCAGTGGGTTTGTGAGTAAGACGATGGTTGTTGAATCGGCAGCTCTAATGCATCAGCCTCTTGTATGGCTGTTGCTTGAAGGAGCCGCAATCGGAACGTTCCTCGTCGCCGGTCTAAAACTTCCCTATCTTACTTGGTTTGCGAGAAAAGATAAGAGACCAATAGCAGAGGCGCGGGAGCCACCTAAAAATATGCTCGCAGCAATGGGTATTACTGCATTTCTATGCATTTTTATCGGTGTGTATCCGCAAGCCCTTTACGGGATACTTCCTTATTCCCTGGATTATGCCCCTTACACCGCAACGCATATAATAGGAATGAGCCAGCTCCTTCTGTTCACGTTTGTTGCATTCTGGATGCTGAGAGGAATGCTTCATGGTGAGCGAACAATCACGCTCGATACCGACTGGTTCTATCGTATATGGGGCAGGAAATTTATATGGTTCTGCGAGAAACCGTTGTTAAATTTTGCGGATTCCGTGGATGATAAAGTGCGAAGAATTGCAGATTCCTTTGTTTGGTTTAGCAAGAATCCGTCTGTGGCATCAAGAATAATGTTGCTTACGGCAAGCACGGTGCTGCTTAAGCCATTCAATCCGAATCCGGTGTATATGCGCTATGCACAAGATTTGGAAGAGCTCAGGAGGTTGTATCCCGGGGAGGTGCACCGCGTGGCAATAGGAAGTGGCGTGCTACTGGTGCTCTTGTTTTTCACGCTATACCTGGTTATTTATTTGACTTATGGTGTGCTGTGGGTGTAATTGGAGCAAACAGGTGATAGATGGGAGGTTTTAGGTATTAGGTATTTGGCTTAAAGGATACTTAGAACTAGAAAAAGTTTCGATCGAAATCCTTCTTTTTAATGCTACTCATGCATCTGCATAGATATATCGGAAAAGTATATAAGACACAAGTTACTTATATGTTATTGGTGACACCAGTGGTGAAAGTGTCGCGAAATAGGGAAAAAGGAGGTAGAAAAAGAGGGAAATGAGAATAAAAAAAATTTTGAGCTCGTGGAGATGTTTTTGTAAAGACCCGGTACTTGCAACGAAGATACTGGTGAATATGGTCGGTGTGACAGTGCTGAGACCTGTTACTCCTCCGTACATGCGATATAACCTGCGAGGTTTAGAAATGCCAAAAGAAGAATGCCAGGAGGATATCCGTACTTTAGCGGTAGGGACTGCGCTGTTGTATTCGATTGCTTTCGTTGCGGCATATTCGCTCATTTATCTGACATACGGTGCGCTGTGGCTTTAGGTTTTAGGAAAAGATAAGAAAGAGGAAGAGGGAGAAGCAGAATGATAGATATAGGTAGCATATCAAATGTTCCTCCTGCGCTTATTTATTTTGCGGGAGCTGCATTAATTCCTTTGCTCGGCACGGGTAGGGCGAGGAAGGTATATCTTATCGTCTTAGCTGTGCTTGGGTTGATTGGTGTGGCGTTGCTTAGACCACAGACCGGCTGGGGATTTTCGGTTCTACCGGGATTTGAGCTGACTTTATTGCATGTTGATTCGTTGAGTCTTATAATGGGCTATATATTTGCCCTAATCGGCGCTGCGGCGATTTTATACTCGGTAAACATAGTGAAAGAGAGCGGAGAGTTTGTATGTGGCTTGCTCTATTTAGGAAGTGCGCTGGGAGCGGTATTCGCAGGTGATTTCTTCACTCTGTATATCTTCTGGGAGATAATGGCGTTCTCTTCTCTCGGATTGATCTGGTACAGCCGGACAGAGCGCGCAACGAATGCAGGAATGCGATATATTCTGTTCCACTTGCTTGGTGGATGTGCGCTTCTTGGTGGAATACTGATTCATTACATGGACACAGGTTCTATCGCAGTAGGACCGGTCGAACTTGGTATAGGATACATGCTGCTGCTTATAGGAATAGGAGTGAACACCGCATTTATACCTCTTCATACCTGGCTGCCGGATTCGTATCCGAAAGCAACGATAGCGGGTGCGGTATTTCTGTCTGTATATACGACAAAAACAGGTGTATATGTGCTTGCGAGGACTTTCCCTGGTGTAGAAGCGGTAGCCTACATGGGCGGTGTGATGTGTCTCTACGGCGTTGCATTCGCGCTGCTGCAGAACGACGTGAGAAAACTCCTCTCTTATCATATAGTGAGTCAGGTAGGCTACATGGTCGCGGGGATAGGGATAGGCACTTATATAGGAATAAACGGAGGAATTGCACATGTTTTCAATCATATCTTGTATAAGGCACTGCTGTTCATGTGCATGGGAGCAGTGATATATGCAACGGGGAAGAATAACCTTACAGAACTTGGCGGACTGGCGAGGAAGATGCCGATAACCACGATAACGTGTGTGATAGCGGCTCTTTCTATTTCCGGAGTTATGGGCTTTAATGGATACGTAAGCAAAAGTATGGTGATCCATGCAGCGGAGTTGGAGGGGATGCACATCCTTGCACTCGCTTTGATCGTGGGTTCGGTAGGCACGTTCCTGTCTTTCTTAAAACTCACTTATTTCACCTTTTTCAGGCGAAACGATGAAATAGAAGCGAAAGAAGTATCTCTGCTCATGCTTATCCCCATGAGCGTTACAGCTTTCCTTTGCGTTGCCCTCGGTGTGTACCCGCAAGCCCTTTACAGCATACTTCCTTATAAAGAGATAGCGATGCATTTTAATCCGTACGCACTGGGGCATACAATAGGCACGCTGGAGTTACTGCTGATGACCGCGGTAGGGTTCTTCACGTTGCAATTCTTGTTTTCGCCACACGAGAGAGTAACGAGAGATATAGACTACCTTTACCGGAAGGCAGGAAGAGGATTTATATGGTTCTGTGAACAGCCATTGGTGACAGTTGCGAATTTCATAGATAAAGGCTTGCTGAAACTCGCTGATGCAGTCGTTTGGTTCAGCAGGAATCCAACGGCGGCGTCAAGAATAATGGTGGTTATGATAGGGGCAGTGGTAACGAGACCGTTCAATCCCACATATATGCGATATGCGCGTGATTTAGAAGAACTCAAGAGGTTATATCCCGGAGAAGTGCCGAAAGTGGCGATAGGTACTGCCGTACTGCTAGCACTCGTGCTTTTCACGCTGTATCTGATTATTTATCTGACACACGGAGTGCTGTGGGTGTGATAGACGAGCAGGGAATAGGGATTGGAGGTCTGTCATCTCCAACCCTTTAATCTTTTTATTTTCTTATGGCGAGGCTTTAGATTTTAAAAAATAAAAAAGGAGTGGGATTAGAGAAAGGCCAGTTTTCTCGAAGTCCCGACGGGGAAGGGGAAAGTCTCGGAAGAGCAAACCAAACTGAGAATACTGTTTGCGGCTAATTTGAAATAATGGGTTGGGAAATGTATAAAATTAAATAGCTTTATTAATAAAATGACAAAGTCTAGTTACGTTATATACAACATAAAATTTGAGGGTGGGATAGAGGTGGATAGAAAAGTACAGAAAGGATTGCTGGTAATGATTGCATGTGCGGTATTAGTAATATCAGCGATATTCGCATTTGTGATCCATACAGAGTATTCAGAACTTTTTAAAGGATTTCTGTACGGAGCGATAGGGGTAGGACTTTTCGTGATAACGGGTAAGATACTGTCACTAATACAAAGGGAGGGGAAACAAGATGATTGAGTTCGATATACCGCCTTTTCTTATCTATTTTTTAGGAGCTGCATTGGTTCCTCTGCTCGGAAAGGGAAAAGTGAGGAAGATTTTTCTCGTTGCCTTAGCGGTTTTTGGCTTGGTGTGTGTTGCGCTGATAAGACCTCAGACAGGCTGGGTATTGCCCATTTTCTCAGGATTAGAGTTGACACTTTTGCAGGCTGATAGGCTAAGCCTGATAATGGGGTATATATTCGCGTTAGCGGGTGGTGGCGCGATAATATACGGGATTAGCACGATAAAGGAAGCGGGACAATATGTATGTGGGCTGTTATATATGGGCAGTGCGATAGGAGCGGTATTTGCCGGGGATTTCTTCACTTTATTTATCTTCTGTGAGATAATGTCGTTCTCTTCGCTTGGGTTAATCTGGTATGAACGTACAAGGCGCTCAATAAATGCAGGGATGCGTTATATTTTGTATCACATATTTGCAGGTTGTGCCATTCTTGCGGGAATACTAATTCATTATACGAGTTCGGGGGGCTCCATTACAGTAGGACCGATAGAACCGGGTATAGGGTACTTCTTATTGCTTTTAGGGATAGGAGTAAACGCCGCGTTCATACCGCTCCATACCTGGGTACCTGATGCATATCCGAAAGCGACGATAGGAGGCACTATCTTCTTATCCATATTCACCACGAAGACAGGAATATACATGCTTGCGAGGACCTTCTCAGGAGTAGAAGCAGTAGCATACATGGGCGGTGTGATGTGTCTCTATGGTGTTATATTTGCGATATTGCAGAACGACGTGAGAAAACTCCTCTCTTATCATATTGTAAGCCAGTTGGGCTATATGGTGGCAGGAGTGGGAATAGCGGGTGTAGGAATGGGGATTATAGGGCTGGAT
>QMVO01000109.1 GCA_003661125.1 Methanosarcinales archaeon | reverse complement strand
TTTGTAGAGACCCTGTAGGCTATATTTCAAGAAAATACATTCAAAAAATCTTAATAAGAAAGCAATAACTCGTAAGATTCAGGCCTGGCAAGGCCATGAGATTCCAGTAGAACATAATAATATATTGTGTCCGTTCACAGGGTTAAAGGTCCAATCTGCCCGCAAGCTCGCCCCTCCGCCTCGCCTGAGCGAGAGCGATGGCGGGCAGGCCTGAACGGTGAACTCTGAACCTGTGAACACTTCCTTTATTTTTTCTCAGCTTCTTTTGTCTTATCAATCTTCACTATCTTATAGGGTCTTGACCACCTCCCTAAGAAATAAGATAAAACTGCCACCCCAATAATGGGTAATAATGGAATTCTTACCATTTTTCCCTCCCATAATTATAGTATTAATGTGTTGCTGCAGCTTCAGAAGGCTTCTTTTGTTTGGTTTGTTTTTTTTGTTCAGCCTTTTCTTCAACTATTTCTACCTTATAGGTCTTAGAAGCCCTCCCTAAGAAAAAAGATATTACACCAATAGCCGGTAAAATTAAAGCCCTTAACATTTTTACCTCCATAATATTTTATTTAGCAGGCTTCTCCTCTTTTTCTAATTCAGATTCAATTTTGGAAAGCTTCTCTTTTACTTCTTCTATTCCACTTTCTGCAGCACGATAGGCCTTCATCCCGGTCTTCATAACCGCCTTTTGAAATGTTTCATTTTTTAATAATATAACTATACCCATACCAATTAAAACACCGGGCCAAAACATCTCTCCTCCTTTTTATAGATGCCTTAGAAAGACTAGGGCATCTATTGTAAGTTTATTTTTCTTGTTCTAATTCAGCCTTGATATCAGCAGCCTTCTCTTTTATTTCTTCTACCCCACTTTCTGCAGCACGATAGGCCTTATAACCCACCTTCATAATAGTTTTCTGAACTGTCTTACTTGTCAATAGCATAGCTATGCCAGCACCAATTAATATACCCTTCCAGAGCTGGCTGTCGTCAATGCCCAAGAACCTGCGCACAGAGTCCGTGATACCTGCAGGAGCAGGTGCATGCCTTTCTGTTGGACCTGCAAGTGGACCCGGTCCCTCCTCTGGTCCGTACTTATGTTCTTCATATTTTGGATACTGAGGACCAGGTGCAGTATGTGAATGTCCACCTGCTGGATCAGCATAGCCAGGAGCATTGCCACTTGGTTGACCATAAGCCATAGGTGGGCCACCAAAATATCCTGGGTATGCAAAGCCAGGGTGCGCCATCGGAGGCGTCATTGGTTGCCCTCCTGTTGGATTTCCTGTTGACTGTCCTCCTGTCGGATTCATAGCCTCTTTACCTTCACATTTGTCATTTGCCTTCTTTTCTTCCATTTCTAACCTCCTTGTTTTTTATTTATTTTTGTCTTGTAAAACAAAAGTTTACTAGAGTTACCCACTACATATACAGTAATAGAATTGTGCAAAAGAGCACCAGTAAGTGGTGAAATCAGCCCAATAGAAGCCAAGAGCACACCTAACAGGTTTAGAATAATAGAAAATCTATAATTTTCCTTGATTGTCTCTACAGTCTTTTGCCCCAAATCCACAACTTGAAGCACCAGTGCAATATCTTCTTTATTCAATACAATATCTGCATGCTCTATTGCTGCATGGGAGGCACGGCTACCCATAGAAAAACTAAGGTCTGCATATGAAAATGCTGCTGTATCATTGATTCCATCCCCAACCATGGCGATTTTTAAATCGGGGTTTTTCTTTTTAAATTCCCTAATGTAATTTGCCTTATCCTCTGGTGACATCTCCCAATGAATCTCGTCAAAGTCTAAGCTCCTTGTAATGGTCTTTGTATTTTTCTCATTGTCCCCAGTAAGCATAACAATCTTTTTTATTCCCAGTTCCCGCAGCCTTCTGAGCACTCGCTCTGTCCCTTTTCTGAGCTCATCTTTAATGCCAATCAGACCAATTAAGGCACCATCTTTAGCAACAAACAGGACATTTTCTCCACGCTGTTTCATAAATTCTTCTGGTTCATGTCCCGCCTCATGCTCGATTTTAAAGTCCTCCATAAACCGATGACTTCCTACCAAGACTTCACTTCCATCAACTATGGCCTTCATGCCACCGCCAATAATCAATTCTGTCTTTTCATAAGGCGGAACTTCAATTTCACATTCCCTTATCTTTTGGATGAGTGCTTGTGAAAAAGGGTGTGTAGAATGCAATTGGGCAGGGGCCGCCATTTTGAATACCTCATGTGGACTTATTTCAGGATTGGTAGAAATGACTCTACTAACACGTGGTGTCCCCTGAGTCAATGTACCGGTTTTATCAAGGGCTAAGGCATCAATATCCCCTGAGGCCTCAAGGTAAGCCCCACCCTTAATAAGAATTCCATTGCTGACCGCATTTCCCATAGCAGCAGTAAGTGCTGCAGGCGTAGAGAGGGTCACGGCACAGGGGCAAACAATAATCAACATGCTCATAGTCTTAGCAATGTTGCGGGTAAGTAAAAATGTAAGCAAGGCCAGTGCCAGGGATATAGGGGGTACAATCTCTGAAAAACGTTCTGCTGACAGTTGAATAGGCGCTTTTTCCGGCGCTTTTTCAATCATCTTAATTATAGAACCCATCCTGGTATCCTCACCTACATGCTCAACCCTAACGATAATCTTTCCTTGACTAACACGAGTCCCAGCAAGCACTTTGTCTCCTACACTCTTATATACAGGAATGGATTCTCCTGTCATGGGTGACTCATCAACAAGTGCATAGCCTTCAATAGTTTCTCCATCAATGGGAATTGAATCCCCTGTTTTAAGTATAATTTTTTCTCCTACCTGCAAATCCTCAACATCAATTTCTATTTCAGCACCATCATCCATTACCTTCCATACCTTTTTCTTATCTACTTTAAGTATGTTTCGTATGGCTATACGGGTTTTCTCTGCTACTTTGTTTTCCAAATATGCCGAGAGGTTCATCAGCCACATTACTACAAAGGCCGTAAGGGCCTCTCCAAATATCAATGAGACTGTAGAGGCTATACATACCAGGAGCTCCATATTCAGTTTTTCCGTTTCTAAAAATTCTCTAAGACCCTGTTTTAAAATGGGGTATCCAAGGACAATAGTTGCAAGTGCTGGTAAATTCAAGAATCTAGAAGGCCCAAATGGTTTAGTAACCCCCTTACCCCAAAGTAACCGATAAAACCAGGAAGCTATAAGGATAATTCCAGTAACAATTAAAATTGGTAAAGGGACATGCTCTTCTTTCTGATATGTGAAGGTATTATTACCTTTTGGATTTCCAACTGCATGCCTTTTATCTATTTTAAGAAAATCGCATATTACATCTTTAAGTTCATTAACATCAGGCTCACTCTTAAAGGTAATTATGAGAGAAGCGCTGCAAAAATTTACCGTGCAACCTTCTACCCAGCCAATTAACTTTGCCTTTTTCCCTAGAGCCTCAGCATCTTTAGGGAGCCATCTTATAGAAGGCACCTTAATCCTTATCCTTCCTGGTATTTGGTGCACAATTTCAAAGTCTTTCATCCCAAACTCGCTAAATGGTTAATAAATATCATTTAACAACAAAACGCTCATACAAATTTACAATAGCAGACCTGGTAGAAGGTGGTAACTCAGGGAAAAGGGCATTTAAGGCCTGTCTTATGGTTTCAGGGCTGTTATCGCTTTCTAATAAGTTTTTCATAGCCTTTAGTGATTTCACAACCTTTGGATTGTCTTGAGAAAATGAGTTTTTTACCTTAGTCAACTCGGTTTCAAAATCAACATTTGATAGGCGCTCAAATAGCTTTAGTAATGTACTAGGTGCACTATCGCCAGAGGCTGAGATGAATTTTTCAATCTGTGATATTGGAAAGGTCTTTGGATTGTAATGGATGATTACAGACCGCGCTAAGGGGTTAATCCTTATATTTTCAATTCCTTTAATACCTTTCAATTTCCCATTGAGCTCGCTTAATGGAAGTTTTTTTAATACATCCATATCTAGCTTTAATCGAATACGCCCTGGGATATGATGTGCAATCCTGATATAGGGTAAAATATCCTTTATTTCTTCAATTAATCCCATCTGCTAAACTTAAATTAGTTAAATAGTCAAACCATTTAATCATTTACCACTTCCCGATTTGACCAAGTAATGGGCACTAAGGTAGCTTCCGCGCCATAGGGATGCCACAATCAGGACATTTTATCTCAGTGCAAGGAACTCCCTTTTTATGTGGAACAATTTTACCACATTTTGGGCAGATACAATCCCCTCCTTTACCCAAGCCCACTTTCCAAGCAAATCCCGAAACCTTGCCCTTTTTTGTATTTTTATCTTGTGCCATATCTCGTTTTCTCATATTATTTAATTGATACAAAATAATACCGTTAGTTGTCAAAGAACAAAAGTTTAAAAAAGAAAATCTGTTATTCTTATAAGAATATTTTACTCTATTTTTTTGTTTTATCCTCATAACTCAATAACCTTGAAGAGTTGGCAAGTACCCCAAGGCTGTGGGTAATATGTAGGATGCCTGCCATAAATGGTGTAAGCCATCCAAAAAATCCAAGAACAACACCTCCCAGATTTGAGCCTACAGCCAATGCATAGTTTTGGTTAATGATTTTAATAGTCTCTCTGCTAAGGTTTCGCAAATAGGGAATTTTATCTATCTCATTAGATGCAAGTGCTATATCTGCAGCCTCAATGGCTACTTCTGAACCGCCTGCCCCCATGGCAATGCCTACATCGGCATGGGTTAGAGCAAGAGCATCATTTATACCATCACCTACCATAATTATTTTTTCTTTTTGTCCTGAATCTTTTTAATTATATTGGCCTTCTCATCGGGTAAAAGGGAGGCATAATAACCATCAAAATTTAATTCATTGGAAATTCTACCACCTATCAATTCGTGGTCTCCAGTAATGAGGTTAATCTCAGAAAATCCATCCCTTCTCAAGGCCGCCAGCGTCTCTTTAGTGCCTGGGCGAACTGTATTGGAAATACCCATGATTCCTAGGAGCTTTTTATCCTTAGCCACAAATATTACAGTTTCTCCTTGACCAAGAAGCATTTTTGTCTGTTTTTCCCACGGTTTAATGCCTATTTTATAACGGCTCATGAGTTTTTCATTTCCCACTATGATTTTAGATTGATTCAACCTGGCAATTACCCCTTCTCCTTTTTTGATTTCATAATTTGTATGAGCTGGGGCATTAAAACCTTTATTATCAATGCTATTTTGAATGGCATATGCCAATGGGTGCTGGCTGTGTGCCTCTGCCATAGCTGCCAAGGACAAAACCCCTTCTTTTGAGATGTCCTTTACACAAGGTATAACCGTCTTTACTTGAGGTTCATCTATAGTAATAGTACCTGTTTTATCAAAGTATATTACATCACATTTCCCAAGCTCTTCTAAGTAAATTCCTCCTTTGATTAAGATATTTTTCCTGGCAGCATTTGAGATTGCTGCACTGATAGCAGTTGATGCCGCCAGTATGGTAGCGCAAGGGCATGACATCACTAACATTACACTTAGTGCCCGATATAGGCTCTGGGTCAATAGCAAGGTGGTTAATGTAAAGGTCCCACCTAATTTAGTCAATTTTGAAGCCAGTTCATCTGCCTTGGTCTGAATCGGTGCCTTGACTTCAAGGGAATCTTCTATCATTTGAAGCATCCTGGAAAGATATGTATCTTTACCTACTTTTTCTGCCTTTATATGAATTTTTCCATCCTTTACAATGGTTCCAGCAAAGACTTTGTCTCCTGTCTTTTTTAATACAGGAACAGCCCTTCCTGTGATATAGGACTCGTCAATGAAGGCCTTCCCAGAAACAATTTCTCCATCGACTGCAATCTTTTCAAGGCTATGAGCAGAAATAACATCACCTTTTTTCAATCTCTCAGGGTCTATTTCAACTTCTACCCCATCAACTACCAAAAAGACCTGTTTTTCAGAAATCTCCAAGAGTTTTCTAATCTCTTTGCGAGAGCGCTCAGTAATATAGTCTTGAACTAGCATACTGCAACGCATTACCCAGATTATCTCCAAAGAGGTCAATGCCTCTCCTAAGGCAAGACCCAAAATTGTAGAGGCTGCTAAAAACTGGTGTAATGTTATTTCCCTTTTTTCTATAAGGTCTTTAGTTGCCTTTTCAAAAACAGGAATACCTGCCAGCATGGCAATTATTCCAGGAAGGCTAAACATTGATTGTTTGATGGTCTG
>QMVO01000108.1 GCA_003661125.1 Methanosarcinales archaeon | reverse complement strand
TATTGTGCGGCGTTGAATTTTAACCCTGAGCCAATGCTGACGGCGTTGGAATGCGGCGTGAAGGGGGTAAGCTTATCCGGAACAGGTCCTTCTTTTGTCGCGTTGGTGAACGAGGAGAAAGAGGAGAGATTGCGTGAAGCATGGAACGAATTAGGGATTGAAGGGAAGGTAATAAAGTCAAGGATAAATAATCAGCCATTGTTGTAAGGAATTTAGTTCTTCCCATCTCTCATTCGTTCAACTATCTCACAAGCCTTGCAAATTATCGATGCCGATGCTTCCCCACACCGCTCACACTTCAAAAGTTCTCTCCCTTCCTTTGGCAAAAATTCTGACATCCTCTCATATCCTCGCATTAAAGAATATTTTGTCCCTGGATGCTTCATTTCAAACTCATTTAACATTCTTTTCACCGTGAACCGGAAAGATAGTTTGACATAAGGACATTGAACTGTACTTATCGGTATTCCTGCTACAAGTGCATACAAAGCAACTTCCTTCTCTGGCACTCCTCTTAACGGCTTAATCCTCGGAACAAACTCGTTTCTTCGCCCTCGCAGCCTACTCAAACGCGCTATATCCCCTCGTATATAATTGATTAAAATGGTTTGAACTTCGTCATCCAGATTATGCGCAGTTGCAACCTTTGTGGCACCTAATTCCTTTGCTTTTCTGTCTATTACCTTCCTTCTCAGAACACCACAAAAGGTGCAAGGTGCCTGTTCAAAGCCTTTCGCTGCAATTTCATCCAACGTAAATCCAAATTCCTTTTTGAAGGAAAAGGTAAAGAGCTCTACTCCCAATTCCTTTGCAATCTTTTCCGCATTTCTTAGCGTTACCGACCGAAATCCTTTTATTCCTTCATCCACTGCAATCGAAATGAATTCTAAATCGGTGCGCGAATGAAAAAACTTTTTTAGCAAGTATAAAAGAGCTGAGCTGTCCTTTCCACCGCTCATTGCCACTGCAATTGTATCTCCATGCTCTATTAGCCACTGCTTTCTTATCTCTTTTTTTACCTTCCTTTCTACGTCTTCGATAAAATGTGGCTCGCATAAGTGCAGTCCCGAGTATTTCTGATGAATTATAGCGGGATTCTGGCATTTTCCTTTACTGCATTTATAAAATAAAGATTTTTCCATTTATTTTACTTACTGGTGGTCAATTGGTATAAGGCGGGCTAACAGATGATGTTCATTACATCTTTAATTGAATCCGCATATTCTACATGAATTCCAATATGCTTCTCGATGTATTCTTTTGTATCTTCGATGACAGGATTCTGCTTAATTATGGTTAGACCGCCGTACTGTTTTCTCACTTCTTCATACCTCAAAAGCCGGTTGTTTTCCCGTGGGAGGATAAAAATACGCTTATTATCCTTTTTCGCCGCCTCTGCCTTCTCTATAACGCCTCCAATCTCCCCAATATGCCCATCTGGACTGATTGTACCTGTCATGGTCACATCATCGGGGAGCGTTATATTTTCCAGTGCCGCAATAATAAGTGTTGTCATCAGGGCGCCAGCGCTGGGTCCATCAACTGCGGGAACTTCTGATAATGCTTCAACACTGAAGATAACATCGCTTCCCGATAAGTCACGCCCGGTGTAATTCTCAGCAGCCATAACTGCGGTATTTGCTGCATCCTGGAAGACAACCCCCATCAGTGGTGTCGTTTCGACAAGAACACGCCCATATCCGTGTTTAATATCAACAGAGACCTGCATCATGGTTCCCTCTTGTACAATCCTGCGTGAGTAAAAAGGAAATTTTCCTGTGTATTCTACCCGCCGTATCACCGCCGGTGCGTCGAGCTGGGCTCTGCCCTCCGTACCCGCAACGAAACTTGTGTTTATCTTGCTTTTAAGCTCTGCCAGTTGCTTTCTGTACAAATCGAGCTGTGTCCTTGCTTGCTGTAGTGACAGGTTGGTTAGGTAAAGTTCTTCATTCAAGTTTGCATTCGCCTCTTCGAGCGCATTAATCCGCATTTGAACTTCTGAAAGGTTTAGTTTGCTCTGGTTAGAAATGAAGTATAAGTTCGCAACGATAGAAGCAATCAGAAGAACAATTACAAGTGCGAAGATTTTCTTGCCCATTTTTTCTCACTTTATCTATCCATGAGTTATGAGCACATATAAATATAACCCAACTTTCAGAGTTGTATAGGCTACAACCCGAAAAGCCTATCCGCAAACCCCAACTTTTCGATAATCTCCTTTTGCTCTTTAGTGAGAAATTTTATCACGCCTCTCTCCCCCAAAATCAAGCGTAGTTTTTCGTATTCTACCCAGTTCATCCAGCAAGAAGGCGCCCATAAATGCCCCGGACACCACTCCCTAAGCTGCCGGAATCTATATTTTTTTGGTAAAGCTTTCTTTTCTAAAGAAAGGTTTGTCTATAACCTCAATATCCATCTCTTTGCAGGTTTCCTTGATAATTTCTTCCGCCGCTTCCGCAACTTCCCCCGAGCAACACCTTCCTTCGATATTTCGGCGATCAAGCAAAAATTTTGTCGAAAATCTGTGATAACTTCTAAAATCGAAAAACAAGATTTTTTTCCGGCAAAGTTTCCAAAAGAAGCAAGGAAAAAAGATTTTGAATATTTTTGCATTTTCAAATTTCAAAATGGGACAATTAAGTTTGCTAAGAAAAGGTTTGTTCTAACAACTTCGTCACCGCATAAGCAGGGAATACCGCTGATATTTCCTTACCATAGCGAGAAGAAAGCGATAAGAACTCGATATTAAGTAAATCCGCCGCTTCTTTCACGATAAAATCTCCAATCCCTGCCGATACCACCATTTTCAACTCATATTTTTGTTTCATGCTCTTCATCGAAGCAACTAACTCCGCTACTTGTGCTTCCTTTACCTGCTCTGCAATACTAACCACGCTGTCCTCTCCTATCTCTTCAAGGTCGCAGCATACAACTCTTGCCAGCCTTCGCATCGCACTTATCCGGCTTTTTCCCTCATTTTCTCGACCTGCGAAGGCATGACTATCTGGACTCTCACAGCGGTAATCATCTTTATTTAAGTATCCGAGGACGCGGTAAGCATCGGCGGTTATCGCAAAAAGTTCTGAGGAAGTCCTGCAATTTTCTCCCTTTTCTCCTATCTCCACTTTTTTCAACAGCGTGGCAAGGTTAGTTCTTAAGACGCCTGAATAGATTAATTCGCCGAATTTTAGTCTTCCGAGGTCTGTTCTCTTCGCCTTTATTTCGCCCCTCACTATTGGAATTACATCGGTTGTGGTGCTGCCGATGTCAATAAATATTGCATCTTTGTATTGCTCAGATAAGAGCTTCGCCGAGGCAAGCCAGTTTGTAGATGCGAATGAAAGAGGGTCTTTATCTACTTCTGAACCGTCTCGGAAAGCGCAATCGATGTCGAAAAATTTAACATTTTTGAATACTCTGGACAAAGTCTTTTTTATGTGTAAGACCCCCTCTCTTTTCGTCGTAAAGCAATCACACAGCTCTCCTGTCATCACCACACCTACTGCTTCTATCCCCGCCTGAGCTCCTATCTCGAACTTCTGTTTCACCTCTAATAGCACATCGTATAGAATGGCTTTATTTTTCCACAAAGGTGCATAAATTGTATCTATAAACCCATCAGTAGCTGAAGTTGCTACTTTTGTATTCGCACCCCCTACATCTATGCCTGCGAACATAAGAAAAAGTTTGCACTAAACTAAATAACTAAAACTAACTAAACTAAAAATAAAAACTAAAAGATCAGAAAGAAAGGATGTATGAGTAACGATAACAGCAATAGAATAAAAGACTTTAAGGAAGTAGTAAAGCGATTGTTAGACGAAGTCAGCGGTTGCAGCAAGGAAGTAGAGGTGGAAATAGACAAACTGAGTGGCATGAAAGGCGAATTGAGTGGAATAGTGAACGAGCTGGAGAGAATAAAAGCGATATTAGAGGGAAAGAAGAGGCAAGAGCTAAGCGATGAAGAGCTGGATGAGATAGAAGACACTGTGGAGGTTCTAAAAGAGGAATTAGAAGCTAAGAAAAGGAAAACAGGGAAGATATTAAAAGGGAAGGGAGAAGCCGAGAAATATCTAACTGATTTAAAATATTTAAAAGCGGAGTTTGAGAACTATAAGCGCAGAACGGAAAAGGATAAACGTGAATTTGCCGATTATCTCATCGAAGGCTTTATAATGGAATTATTACCGATCAAGGATAATTTGGAAGTTGCAATAGCTCATGCAAAAGAGAATGAACACTCGGAAGGGTTGGTAAAAGGAGTGGAAATGACTTTTAAACAGTTCAAAGAGCTTTTGGAACGCAAAGGGCTCGCGGAGATAAAAGCAGAAGGAGAGCCTTTCGACCCTTTTAGACATGAGGTTGTTTCAAAGGAGGTAAATGAAAACTATCATGAGAACACGGTAATAGAGGTGATTAGGAAAGGCTATGCGTTTCGTGAGAAGATTATAAGACCTGCGAGGGTGAAGATAGCGGTGAAAGAGAAATAAAAAGTATTTTTCAGAACTTTAATACCTTTTCAACACGCATCAGGGGATAATCGAGCTCCTCTTCGTATTTCACCCTTGCATGCACTTCTACTTTATTATACAAAACAACGACTTTTACGTCCAGCATTTCGCCACTTAACTCGCAATACTTGAATTTATTCTCGAGTTCGCACTTTCTCACCTTTTCTCTATCAATCTTCACTTCTACAAAGCTCACCCAGGGTTGAAGTGATACACTTCTTTCTATCGCCGTTTCCAACTTTTCCACTGTTTCTATGCTCACGGGAGTGCCTGTAAACTGATGGTATAGAGCACCTAATTTGATGCCTGCTTCGAATAATGCTTTGTCCCTATCCGATATCTCCTCTTCTTCATTTTGCATTTTTCACTTTGCAGTTTGCATTTACTTACCATGCAATAAAAATCCCCTTTTCACATATTTCGTCCATTCCAGTCCATTTAGCTCCACACCACCTTCTACGCCAAGAATCTCCGCACCATCGAACTCCTTCATACCACAGAGTAAGTGCTGCTCAGGATGTGTGCCAGGAGTGATCTCACAGCTCAGCATAATTCGTTTGCCTGCGGCTACCACTATTTTAAGGCGGGCAGATGCAGGGTGTTTTTTGGGCAGCACAATCAGCGGCGAGTTTACTTCTCTAATCATGTATAGCACACACCTTAATCCATTCACTATTCGCGCATCAGTACCAAAGCCAGAAGCTACAAGCAGCTCTTCTGGTCCCATCGCCAGTATAATCTCGGATTCAGGGGTATCAACGAAAAACTGCCTTTGCGTACCTATCTTGACCACCGCTAAGGTACCACTATTTCCAAGTACCAGCAGCATCTCGTTACTACTCAAAGGTATCATGTTTGCCGGTTCACAATTTTACAACGTTTTCCGACTGGCACGAGGGACAGACCACTTTCTCGCCCATTGCATCAAACTTGTTTCCGCAATTATTGCACCTATACCTCTCTACTTCTATCTTTTCAATCTCCAATTCGAAATCCCCACCACCAACACTACACATAACTATCGCCTTTTTTTATATTATCCCTTAATTAATCTAAGTATAGTATAACACGCGAGTATATAAATAAAGAAAGGGTTAAGCAGAAAAATAATTGAAGCGAGCTATGACATAAACAAGATGAAAGAAGAAGATTTACGAGCATTACTTTCTGAGCAGAGGTCCTTGGCGAACGAATACCATACCTCGATATGGAGGAGTTCACATTTCTTTTCCGCTTTGATTACCGCCCTTTTGGGTTTGAGTGCAGTCTTAATAGGATCAGAAGCACCAGAAATTCTCGCATTAACCTTCCCCTTCTTAGCGTTATTATTCAGCATATTCGGAATATTGGTCTTGTATAGAGGAAGTCGTTATTATCTACAAGCAACTTACGCAATTTCTGTACTTCGTAATAAACTTGATATTCAGGATTCTCTTAAAAAGGAGGATTTAAAGGTTTATGGAATTGACGATTTACTGTGCGATAGGTTCTCTTCGGCAGAGGACTATGTGAAGAAACGAAGTATTAATTTAAAGCAATTCAGAATAAGGACTATCATTTACTGGATATATATTGTGTTAGCCATAATGAGCTTACTTTTCATGGGTTATGTATTTTGTTCTACATAAACTAATCGGTTACATACAGAATCTTCCTTATCAGTTCGTCCTTTTCGGAATACACCAAATCGCTCTCTCTTCCTTCTGCATCAATAATCTTCAAACCCCTTCCCTTCTCTCTAAGTT
>QMVO01000107.1 GCA_003661125.1 Methanosarcinales archaeon | reverse complement strand
GTAAAGGAGCATTTTAAAAAAGTTGCAACTTCGGAAAAATGTTCAAATAGACCTATTTATAACATTGGAAACCGAGGATTCGGTACAGCAATTGACTCCAAAAAACTTGAAACAATTTGGATATGCTCGTGCTTGAAAGAAATTGGGATTTCTTGTGCATTAGAAGGATTGGATGAACCTACTAACTGCATATTCGATTTTTTGGAAGGAATTGAAAACAATTATAGAGTCAAATTCTGGAAAAAAAGTGGGGAAACCAATATGCATATTCGATTTTTTGGAAGGAATTAAAAACAATTATAGAGTCAAATTCTGGAAAAAAAGTGGGAAAACCAATACAAACATAGAAACAGATGAGGCGTTAGAAGTTACAGAAAATATTATCACGATAATCGAAGAACTCGGTAATACATCTATCGAAAAAAGGTTAGAAAAATCTTGTAGAGAAGCATTTGTTTCTTTGATTGAAATTGGTATGCGGAATGATAATACTAACTTGAAAAAACGTATATGCGAGACTATAAAGCAAATGTATCTAAAACTTGAAAATAAAGACATCTTCAAATCTGTTATAGACGTATATGAAAAGAAACCAAGGCACGAATTAGATAAATTTATGGATTTTAAGGTGTTTTGCGGATTTGATGAAGGTAAATATCCTGACAGGGGCGTTCATCTCTTTGCTCAATCGGGGGAAGCGGCGGTTGCCAAAAAAGCACTTAGTGAGTAATACCACTTGATTTCTCTCCAGGTCCTCGAAGTTCATACGGTCGGTGATACGGGCGATCAAATCACCGAAAAAGCGGTTGAAATTATTTGAGGAAAGGAAGCCAATCGCTTCTTCTATCTTCATCCTCGCTAATTTCGCAAATGAGAAGAAAGAGAGCAGCGAGGCAGAGGTGTAATCCTGCCCGTCTCAGTTCTTCTCAGCTCCGGCATGCATAGGAATCGTAGTCAAAAGCACTCGATTGTCCCCTTCTATCGAATAGCTCGTTAACTTTCTCTTTGAACTGAAGATTTTCCATCATACTATATATAACAAAAGCAGGATATTTTGAAAATCCTCTTTCTTCACATCTAAAACCACCTTTCCATACATTTCATTACCGTCCTTTAAAATAAATCGATAGTTTTTTAGCGCGGAATATTTTCAATAACAAAAAGGGTTATGCAAAGAGAATATAAAAAACACGGGTTCTTTAGTTTTGTCCCTTCGCATACGGACAGCAGAAAAAAAAGAGAACTTTGGTGCTTGAAGCACGGAGAATCAGAAATAAACTGCGTGTGCAGGGTCTTAGAGGAGTCGAGAAAGGAGATAAAGACGAAAGGAGGAGTAGAAAAGGTCGTTCTTAACGGATTAATTGCAGATTACAGCGCAAAGATCCCTTTTATTTCATGGGAAGAGCGAGCTCAGCTTGTAACGGATACGGTAGTGCAAATAGAGAACGCATACGTGAAAAGGTGGAAGGGACTGGCTACGTTGTATATAGATAAAAAAGCGAGAGTGCGCGTAATTGATAAAGATATTGATTTTCCCGGTTGGGCTGAGCTGATGAAGCCTAAGAAGAGGACGATAGGAGAAATTGTTGTATGCGGCGGTGCATTTGATGTGATATTGGAGGGGGATGTAGTGTCAGTATCGCGGTCGGAGAAAGAAGGGGGGATGATATTAGACGACGGCACAGGTGCGGTATTTCTGAAACTGAGAGAAAAGGGAGAGGGCTTTTTATTTGGAACGCCGGTAAAGGCAAGAGGAAATGTTGTTCCATCGGGGAAGAGCGGATATGTGTTTATTGCAGATAAAGTCAAAGTGAAAGATGCGATGATAGAAGAGATAAAGTCCTTTTTGTCTCGATATACATAACACTTTTTATTTTTACAATTTACAGAACAAAACACTTTCTTTCTAAGAAAAGATTTGTGCTAAAAGAAAAATAGATAAGATAAAAATAGATGTAATGCGTAAATTTGGAAGTGATAATAAAAATGAGGGATGTAGCGATAATAGGAATTGGGCATACGAAGTTTGGAAGAGCATCAAATACGTTACTGGAGTTGTTCTCAGAGGCGGCACTGCAAGCAATTGACGATGCTGGTGTGGATTTGAAGGACATTGGAGCCATATTCCAGGGTGCTGCTCTCCCGGGTTTTGAAGAAGGACAGGTAACGCCTCCTGGATTCTCGGCTGCTGAGCTCAATTTGAGCCCTATACCAGCAACGAGATACGAGGGTGCATGTGCGTCTGCTTCGATTGCAATACGTGAAGCAGCAATGTGGGTTGCCTCAGGTGAATATGACGTGGTGCTTGCCGGAGGAGTGGAAAAAGCACTATCGATGGGGACTCTTTACGCAACGAGGACTTTTGCGATGGCTTGTCATGCACCGACAGAGGGACCCGTAGGGCTCACCTTTCCGGGGGTTTTTGCAATGGCAGCACGGCAGTACTCCAAAAATTATGGGATATCTATAGATAAACTACGTGAGAAAATGGCGCATGTTTCTATAAAGAATCATAGGCACGGCGCTTTAAATCCGCTGGCACAGTTCTATAACAAGTTAGGCGACCTGAAGGTAGAGGATGTGATAAATTCGAGATTGGTAGCAGACCCGCTGACGCTTCTGGATTGCTGTCCGTTTTCCGATGGTGCCGCGGCTATCGTGCTCTGCTCAGCTGAGGAAGCGAGAAAATATACGGATGACCCGGTTTACATATTGGGAACAGGGCAGGGTTCAGGAGGTCCATTATCAAAGATGGAGGACTTGACGAAGCCAGTTTCAAGAATAAGCTCTGCGAGAATGGCGTTTAAGCGTGCAGGGCTCGTACCCTCGGATATAGAAGTGCTTGAACTCCATGATTGCTTTACGATCGCGGAATTGATTGCACTGGAGAGCATGGGTTTCTTTGGTTGGGGAGAAGCGGCGGATGCAACTGTGGAAGGGCTAACGGATTTGGGAGGAAAAATACCTGTAAATATGTCCGGAGGGCTAATAGGGAAGGGGCATCCGATAGGAGCAACAGGGGCATCTCAGGTTTACTGGCTCGTTAAGCAAATGAGAGGAGAAGCACCGAAAGGCATTCAAATCAATCCTGTTCCTGAGTATGGAATGACTGATACGCTTGGGGGCGATCTCGGCACATTATGCCATATTATCCTTGGGAGGACAAAGAAGTAGGGAATGAAGGAAAAGGAGCAAGAGGAAATGGAGAAAAAATACATGGTTTTGACCTTCGCAGAGTATGAAGAAGGCTTGAGAAATGGGAAATTGTTAGGGCTTAGATGTGGATCATGCAAAAAAATAACCTGTCACCCAATGCCTGTTTGCCAGTGGTGTGGAGGAAGGAGCCTTGAGAGAATGGAATTGAGTGGAGAGGGGGAGTTGACAACGTTTACGGTAATCCGTGTGCCAGCAGAGGGATTTGAAGATGATGCACCTTATATCCCCTGTTTGGTGAAAACAAGAGAGGGACCTTGTGTTATAGGAAGGCTTGATTACGATGCTGAGCAAGCTACGCAAGAACTGATTGGTAAGCGAGTGAGAATGAATGGTTCATACACCTATAAGGGCGACAAGTACTCTGGTGGAGCTCACACATGCCCAGTATTTGAAGTTGCCGAGTGAAAATAGGAGGAAAGAAAAAAACATGAACGGAAAGAAAGTATGTGTTGTAGGAATGGGAGTGATGGGCAGTGGGATAGTGCAGGTCTGTGCTCAAGCTGGCTACGATGTGTCTGTGGTAAGCAGAAGCGAAGAATCTTTGAAAAGGGGACGTGAAAAGATAAAAAACGACCTTTCGAGACTTTCGAAGAAAGGGGTTATAAAGCAAGATGAGGCGGAAGGGATTTTGGATGTGATAACGGCAAATGCAACAACGAGCCTGGAAGAGGGTGCAAAAAGAGCGGATTTTGTAATTGAAGCAGCATATGAGGATATGGAACTGAAGCAGGAAATATTCAGAGAGTTGGACAAGATATGTCCAGGGCATGCTATTCTTGGCAGTAATACCTCTACATTCCCTATCACTGCTTTAGCTGCGGCAACAAAGAGACCCGATAAGGTAATTGGGGTCCATTTCATGAATCCCGTGCCCCTAATGAAGGGCGTGGAAGTAATAAAATCGCTGATGACCTCTGAAGAAACTTTAAGTAAAACGCTGGCGTTTGTGCATTCGCTGGGTAAAGAGGCAGTTACGGTTAAGGATTCTCCGGGGTTCGTTACGAGCCGAATAATGTGTCTCATCTTGAATGAGGCGGTAAAAATGCGAGAAAACGAGCTGGCTTCCGTAGAGGACATAGATAATATATTAAGGCTTTCTTTCAACTGGCCTTTGGGTCCCTTTCAACTTCTGGACTTGATAGGAATAGATATTGTAGCTGCGGTGCTCAATACGATATACAATGAGACCGGGTGGGAAAGATTCAAACCAGCAGTGCTTATGACGCAGATGGTGAGAGCGGGATGGACAGGGAGAAAAGCAGGAAAAGGGTTCTATGAGTATAAGTAGGCAATTATAGTCGTTCCGTGCTGAAAAAATCCAAACTCCAGGATTATCCATTAGAGGGAATAATTCGACACGGAACTCAAAGATTTTGGTCGTGTGTCAACATCAGTTAAAATTCACTTCCCGCTGATATAATTTATTTCAACTCCACAGAAAAATTGAAAAATCACAATCTAAAACCACAGTTGCTTATGGGCAGTATTCGAGACTTTCACTCCAATGGCTTGATTTAAGAGGAGGGATAATAAAAGAGCTTCGGATTCTTAAGTTTTTACAATGTTTCTTCTTTCATGATTGGATATTTTTATCCACGTGCCTCGCTACAAAAATAAACCCTGTATGAGCTATCATCTTATGCTCAGGGCGCATACTTCTCTCTTTTATCTCCCATCCCCGTATACCGACCTCATAAATTCCCATTACGTGAAATACACCCTTGTATCTCAAGTCCATCCTTCGCGAAAGCTTGTATATTTGCAGCACGGTGGGATTATAGCAAAGAAGGATTCCACCGTTTCTAAGCGATTTTTCTACGTGCTTCAGCACTCTCCATGGCTCTGAAAGGTCCAATATTATCCTGTCCAGCTCTTTCTCTTCTATACCTTCATACACATCCTTGTCCCTTGATACAAGCTTTCCGGAACCTTCTTTCCCTGCTATCTCTACCTTATCGAAGAAAGTCTCTATGTTGCTTTTTGCAATTGCAGAGAACTCTTTCCTCCTTTCATATGATACAACTGTTCCTCCTTTGCCCACTGCACGAAGCAAAGCCATCGTAAGAGCTCCTGACCCCGTTCCCGCTTCTAACACCTTTGCACCCGGGAATATGTCCGCAAGCATTAAAATAGCTGCAATGTCTTTGGGGTATATTATCTGTGAACCTTTCCTCATCTTTGATATGTATTCTGCTAAAGTAGGTCTGACGACCACGAGTTTTTCGCCAAGGGAAGACTTTACCGTGCTTCCTTCTTCCAATCCTATTATATCGTCATGCGAAATCACTCCATGGGTGAAAGAAAAAGATATGGACGCTTTTAACACAATCTGGTATCTCTTACCTTTTTTGTCTATTAAATGCACAAGCTCGCCTTCTTTTATTCGTGTTAGCATTTGTTTTATTTTGGCTTAGCAGGCTCAATTAATTATTAACACAGACACTTAAAGTTAACTATATATTGCATGAACACGTAAAAAGTACCCTACTTTAGATGGCGAATTAGCCACTAACGTCCGAATCATAGTGAACATGCAGCCCATATTGAAGAGTTGTTGTGGACTTGATGTCTATAAGTCGATGGTGATGGCGTGTATTGCGCATGGACCATTGGATAAGCCACCGAAGTTCGAGATCAGGAAGTTTTCAACGATGACCGATGACCTCAAAACGTTGAAGGAATGGCTGAAGGAATACGGTGTGACCGCAGTAGCAATGGAGAGCACAGGCATATACTGGAAACCTATCTTCAATATACTTGAGGACGACTTTGAAGTAGTTCTTGCAAATGCACAGCACATCAAAAACGTCCCGGGAAGGAAGACCGACGTCAAAGACTGCCAGTGGATTGCCCATTTGTTCAGAAACGGATTGATTTCAGGGAGCTTTATTCCGCCTCGAGAAATCAGAGAGTTGCGCGATCTTACCCGAACGCGAAGTAAACTTGTTGAAGCGATGACCGCAGAGAAAAATCGAGTTCAAAAGGTCCTGGAAGATGCAAATATCAAAATCTCGTCTGTTGTGTCAAAGGTCTTCGGGGTCTCCTCCCTGAATATGATCGGT
>QMVO01000106.1 GCA_003661125.1 Methanosarcinales archaeon | reverse complement strand
CCGGTGGAAGGCATAAAGGCTTGAATTATCATGCACATGTAATATGTGGCGCCCTCTTTACTGTATTTTTCATTTTGCCCAAGAAGGACAGAGAAACGTTAAGGAGCATCCTTGGATTAAAGGGAGTTATTGAGCAAGTTCTATTAATCGATTTATAGTTGATAGTACACCCTATTCAGTCGGCAGGGTGATTACATGGTTGTCGTCGCTACAATTTGGTGGAACCGCTCTTATTGTGATAGTGGTTTATAAGATTCTCTCGATAGTAAAGTAACTAACTTTATCTCCAATCCAAGCCTTTTCGGTAAAATATTTTTCGATCTCTCCGCCCTACATTGCTTATCTGCTTTTCTCTGTTTCTATTCCTGTCTCAACCTCAGTTTCAATCTCTTTTTCGCCTTTAATTACGACGCTTCTCACATACCATGAGATTCCCATACCTATAAGGGATATAATGATTGCACCAAGTATGGAGAGAAAAAGGATTATGTAGCCCATAACAGAATTACCCTCACTCAACAATATTATGCATTTGCTCCCTCCCCACAGGAGCACCCCAGAGGCAATTATATAAAATAATATAGTCCACTGTTTGACTATTCTTTCCCTTTCAATGAGCATATTCATCATCTTTCCAACCAGAGGTGCGAGTGCAGCCCCTACATACCATCCTACTGCATACTTGATGAATACCATGCCTAATAAGATATACCCTCCCACCTCAGAACCCATTTTTAGATAATAATCCCAGCTTCCTATCAGACCCTGCAAGGTACCCACTAAAAGTAACACAACGGCACAGATATAAGTGACAAAGGAGATCTTCCCACTGTATAAAGACTGCTTCACGGTCTCCAAAAAGTCCATTATTACATTCTCTCGCCCTAATCCTTTAAGTAAAATGTAAATCCCCATAAATCCCATGATTAGCCCCATAGCCTTCCCTGAGAGTTCAAGCAGCAAAGAAATGGCTAACAGGAATAAAATAATACCTATGGGTGTCAAGAAAGTGCGAGAAAACTTCGGGTCCTCAAGCAACCTCTTTATCACATAAAAAGTGCTTTCTAATGGCTCGCTCTGCCTCACCACCACTCTCCGCACAGAATCTATCTTCACCCTTGATTGAATAATAGGAATAATCCATTCGTCCTCAGCACCATCTGATACGAGAATTGCAGAATCCGCAAAGGTTTTGGATAGAACCTTATCTAACTCCTGCCCTATCTTTCTGTCTGACTTTATGCCCACATTCTTATCGCCCGCGATTAAAGCGATTTCAACATCTGTGCCATCTTCACGTGAATTCAACCTTTCGTATATTCTTATCGCTTCAAATATCGCATTTATATCAGAATCTTCAGGATCCACGAATCCCAATTTTGTCGCCGCTGACAGGCTCGCTTCTCTACCTATAATAGGAGTCTCTAACTCCGCTTTCTCTCCGATGTCATTATCCCTGTCTACGCAAATAACAAGTGTCTTAGTCTTTGACTTTCCCACGTTGTTCATCTACTATTTTTGTTTCTTACTTCAATATAAATAGTTAGTTAGAAAAGGAATGATAAGTGAAGAGAAGACGAAGAGAATACCCTGGGACGAATACTGGATGAATATTGTACGTGACGTAGCAGAACGTTCAACATGCCTGAGAAGGCAAATAGGCGCATTAGTGGTTAAAAACAAGGTGATAATCTCCACGGGGTATAACGGTGCACCGAGAGGATTCCCTCATTGTTTGGATGTCGGATGCAGGCGCGATAAATTGAATATCGCATCAGGTGAAAGACATGAGGAGTGTGTGGGCGTCCATGCAGAGCAAAATGCACTCCTACAGGCGGGTAGAGATGCAGAAGGTGCTACACTGTACGTAAATGCGTTCCCTTGTAAGATCTGTGCTAAGCTGATAATAAATGCAGGGATAAAAAGGGTGGTGATGTCAGGGGATTATAGCGACAAGGAAGGATTGGAATATTTGAGGCAGGCTAAGGTAGAACTTAAATTTATTTAAATTAAAATTATCTTACTATGTCTGGCAATACATTCGGAAAGCTATTTCGAGTGACTACCTGGGGAGAGTCGCATGGAGCAGCGGTGGGTGTGGTCGTGGACGGCTGCCCTGCTGGACTTGAGCTGTCCGAGGCGGACGTGCAGCTCGAACTGGACAGGAGAAAACCGGGCGTAAGTGAACTAACGACGGAAAGGAAAGAAGCAGATGAAGTAAAGATTTTATCGGGCGTGTTTGACGGTAAAACACTCGGCACGCCCATTTCCATGATCGTGTGGAACAAAGACGCGGATTCAAGCCCTTATGAACGAATAAAAAACATTGCAAGACCGGGTCATGCTGATTTCACATACCAGGTGAAGTACGGAATAAGGGACTACCGGGGCGGCGGGAGAGCTTCTGGTCGTGAAACGGTTGCGCGAGTTGCAGCAGGTGCAATAGCAAAGAAAATCTTAGCCATGCATGACATCCAAATCCTGGGGCATGTGGTGGAAATCGGCGGTATAGTAGCAAAGGAAGTAGGAATAGAAGAATTAAAAAAGAATGTAGATAAAAATGCTGTCAGATGTGCCGATTCGGAAGCAGCAAGGAAAATGGAAGCGTTAATTAAACAGGTAAAAGCAGCAGGAGACAGTGTAGGCGGTATCGTGGAGGTAATCGCGTTCGGCGTTCCGGTCGGTTTTGGCGAGCCGGTATTTGATAAACTGGATGCAGAACTTGCAATGGCTTTAATGAGCATTGGAGCGGTAAAAGGGGTTGAAATAGGCACGGGATTTGCGGCTGCGAGGATGAAAGGGAGTGAGATGAATGATGGGTTTTTTTTGCAGGAGGACGGGCAGATAAACACGAGAACGAATAACGCAGGCGGTATTTTAGGTGGTATCTCAACAGGAGCGCCCGTGGTATGTCGAATCGCTGTTAAGCCTACGGCATCTATTTCAAAGCCACAGAAAAGCGTGGATATGGCAAAAATGGAAGAGGTAGAACTAAGGACAAAGGGCAGACATGATCCCTGTATATGCCCCAGGATAGTCCCAGTTGCAGAGGCGATGGTTGCGCTGGTGCTGGTGGATTGCTGGATGCGAAATAAACTCTCACTATTCGTGGGTCCCAGTCAAACGCTTCAAGATTAAAAATAAAAATATTAAGGTACAATAGGACTCGTTGAATAAGTGAAAAATGGACTCAAAAGTAAGAGCGCATGTGTTTGTCAAGGGGCGAGTGCAGGGCGTTCTCTTTCGATATGCAACAAAGGACGAAGCAGATCTGAGAGGCGTAAAGGGATGGGTGCGAAATCTGGAAGATGGGCGAGTAGAAGCGGTATTTGAAGGAGAGAAGGTGAAAGTGGACGAAATGATAGAATTTTGTCATCATGGCCCTCCCGCAGCGAAGGTGTCCTCGGTAAAGGTTATGTGGGAGGATTATACAGGAGATTTTAAGGGGTTTTCCATCCGTTTTCGGTAATGATTGAGAAATGAGCAAGGATTTAGCTCCGTCAAGCTCCATCGCGGTGAAAATCACTGCTGTTAACACAGTATAGCCCCCTCCGTAACGCGACCTATAATCCATAATTCTAAATTGATTTTTTGCATATTCCTGCATATTCTTTTCTCAAATTTTTCATCCTCCTTTATTACATCGTTCAATAAACCAAAAGATTTGGTCGCTTTCTCTATACTTTGCTGCAAGTAAAAAAACAGCTTGCGGATATAACTCTCTTTCAAACAAGCCCTTTGAAGCTTCTAAATCGTTTCTTGCTATCTCAAAAAGCGTTTCAGCAAATTTCATACTTTAACTCTCTTCCTTTTTGAAGTACCAATCCAAAATTTGTTAACTCTAACATGTTTTTTGTATCCCTGCCGCTTGTCGGACTGTGGTCACTGAGCTCGCATAGACGATGATTACCGAAAAACACGTGTTTTCCTCAACCAGTCTATATCAGACTGGTACAAATCTCTTATGTCCGTTAGCCCCAGCCTGATCATAGCTAATCGACCGATGCCGAGTCCCCATGCTAAAACCGGGTATTTCACACCTATTGGATTCGTCACCTCTTCGCGGAATATCCCTGCACCACCTAATTCTATCCATCCCCTCTCTCTCATATATACCTCCACTTCCACTGATGGCTCGGTATAAGGGAAATAACCAGGACGGAATCGTATCGAGGGAAATCCCATCTTCTTGTAAAATGTCGAGAGGCAGCCCAGCAAGTGGCTGAATGTCACGCCTTTATCCATGATAATCCCCTCTAACTGGTCAAACTCAGGAATATGCGTGGGGTCAATCGTTTCGCGGCGATAAACGCGGTCAATGCAGAAGACCTTCACTGGCGGCTCCGGATGCGAAGCGAGATAATTCAAAGTAACAGCAGTGGTATGTGTCCTCAGCAGTAGCTCTTCTCCTAACTCCCTTTTCCACCTACCACCCCAACCTCTGGAATTTAACGAGCCACCGTGCTCGTGCATCTGTCCAACGTTTTTTATTAACTCCTCAGGTGCGTCTATTGGCTTTCTCGTCGCGAGGTAAAACGTGTCCTGCATCTCTCGTGCTGGATGGTCCTGCGGCACGAATAATGCATCGAAATTCCAAAACGCACTCTGGACTACTTCTCCTTTTATTTCTATGAACCCCATCTCCGTGAAAATTCGTCTCATCCGGTCCAAAATCCGCTGATATGGATGTATCTTCGCAGGGAAAATTTCTTTTGATGGTAGATTCACATCGTATCGCTTGAATTTACGCCCTCTCCACGACCCAGTTCTTATGAGTTCAGGTGTGAGCTGTGCTATTTCCTCCTCAACCGATATGCCCTGCGATAATATCTCTTTGCCCGCCTCTGTAATTGCTATTTTTCTCTCTACATGTGAACGTATCTCTAATAAATTCCGCGAAATCAACTGAGTCAAAAAGGAATTAATATCTCCTCCTTTTGTTCCCTCGAGTCGGTTCACCAATACTTCCCACTCCGTTCCCCCTTCATTAACAATTTTCAGTATTTTTTCATCAATATCTGGAGACAACTCTTCCTGGACTATTGTCGGCATTAAAAATCTTTCTGCGTCCCTTTTCTCTATCCTCGCCCATTTCTTCTTCAGTAACCAATTTGTTGCAATATTCACCCTTTCGCCAAATGCAGTTCTCAATTCTTCAATATTTGCTCCGTTCTTGTCTATCAAAAAATCCAGTGCCCTTCGCTCCGGCAATCCTTTCTCTGCGTATTCCTTGCCTTCTTCTGTTAAGTAATAATTAATCTTCTTTTCCTCCTTTATTTCACAAAGCCCCTTCTGAGCGAGCATAAAAGCGGTTTGCATCACAGCATCTTCATTTATGCCCGTTTTCTCCGACAGCTTTCTTTGGTTCCACTCGCCACCCTCCTCCCCGAGAGCCAGCAAAACTCGCTTTTCGGTTGTCGTTAGTTCTGTGGTTGCTCTTGTATTTATTCCTCTCATTTGTCGTCTTAGCTACACGTATTTGATTAGTAGTTGTTTTACCTTATATTTTATATTTTAAGATTCATGGCAAAAATGGATTTAAAGACGGGAGCAAATGGCTCAGGAAACATCGAAAAGCTTATAAGTGTTCAAATTTATATAAATGGGAGGATAGAGGGAAACAAATGAATACGGCAGAAAAAATTGTGTCGGTTTATCTCAGATTAAATGGTTTCAATTGCAATTTCATACCCTCAGATGGCTGGAGGGGGCACATAGAATATGGAAAAATGGAGTAAAGATTCGATAACAAGATGAAAATATTGAGACAAAATGAACACAGCAATTATAGGAGCAGGCTTATCAGGATTATGTGCGGGATATGAACTATCAAAGAAAGGGATAGATGTAGCTATTTTTGAAAGCAAGAACATAGAGGGATTAGCATCCAGTTATCATGTAAACGACTATCATATCGAGAAATATTATCATCACATATTCAGATCGGATGAAACAATTTTGAAATTAATCGATGAGCTGGGATTAAATAACAAGTTGGAATGGTTAAAAGGGACCACTGGCTATTACATCAACGAAAAGATATATCCCTTGAACACACCAAGGGAAATACTGCACTATCCACATTTGTCACTTTTTGACAAAGTAAAACTTGCATTACTTGTGTTACGATCAAAAAGAAAAAACATAGAGGATTTAGACAACATTACTGCAAAGGATTTGATTTTAAATAGTGCTGGTAAGTTTGTTTATAATAATTTCGTATTTGTTTAGCTCATTTCAAACAAAGCTCATTGACGAGCAATTTTTTGAGTTCGTCGTAGACATCTTTTCCCTGTAACCGCCACGTGGCGAAGACGGAAGCGATGTACTGGTAATAT
>QMVO01000105.1 GCA_003661125.1 Methanosarcinales archaeon | reverse complement strand
TCTTTATTTAGCGCATTGAAATACTGCCAGATTAAGAGAGCGATAAGAACCCATGTTTTTCCTGTGCCAGTTGCCATTTTAAAGCAGTATTTTGGGAACGGGATGCTTGTCACTTCATCATAAACGGGTTTGCTACTGTAAAGCAAATCAGGAACCACTTTTTGAAAAAGTTCACCTAAATTCTTTATTTGCAATATCTCATGGCAATAAATAACGGTTTCAATCGCCCTTCGCTGGCAATCGTAGAATCCCTCTTCCTTTTCTTCCCGGTCAAACCAGTAATGAAGGAGTTCGTAAGTTGTTTGAGTTACGCCGGGATAGCCTTCTTTCACCCATGCATCCACTTCTCCTTTCAGAGTTTCCGCCAAATAAAGCTGTGAATAGAAATTGCCGTTTTTTCTTACCATTTCACGCTTTTTCCTCCTCCATGAACTTATCTAACCTGAGTTGTTTACTTATCTTAAACTTAAACGTAGCAATCCTCCGCTTTATTTCTGAAGTCTTCAAAGGAAGAGCTTTTCTTCGCGATTTTATCTACATCCGCTGAGCACGCTATCTCCTTCGCCCCACTCGTGAGATATGTTTTTCCCGCTTTCTTGAATATCTCGTCCAAATACTTTTTAGCGTCATGTATGGTCTCTGGATTGGCTATCTCCTTAACCTTAGCATTTCTACCTAAGAATTTGGATATGGCATCTTCATCTGCGAGAAGCCATGATTCCAGTTCATGAACTACTATGCAAATATGAACACTGCCTCTAAGCTCATCAGGAAGCAAATTGTAGACTTTTCCGAGTCGCTCTTTTTCACCTTCCGGATTGCAATTGGCATCAGCGAGAATTATCACCTTTTCACACTCGTAAAGAAGCTCCTTTGCATAACTCGAAGCTTTTCTAATGCTTATCCTCCCTCTTTGCCGCCTGATTTCCGGATTTACACTAATCTTCCTGCAAATTTCTTTCATCGCTCCCGCATAATAGTCCTCAACAATCAATCCCACTTTCATATAGCGCCGCTGTAATAAGCTTCTCCGAGGGGTATTCCTTCCTCTAAGAGTGCTTTTATCCTTTTCTTCGCATTCTCTTCCTCTATCCTCCTCACTTTTGTCTTCCCTTCCTCTTTTTCAACAATTATCAAATCCTCAGGCTCTACGAAGTCCAAGAAATAGAGTGAATGTGTCGAAAGTATTACTTGCTTGTCGCTTTTCTTCAAAATTTCCACAAGCAACCTTAAAAGTTGTGGATGCACAAAATTCTCGGGCTCTTCAAAGCAAAGCAAATCCGCATCAAGGTTCATCGCTGTTACATATGCGAGCAACCGCAAAGTGCCATCAGATAGTTGATGAAAATCAAAAGCGTCCCTAAAACCTTTCTCTCTTACTGCTACATACGTTTCCCCGTTCTCGGTAAGTGGAGTCAAAAGTTCTTCTATTTCCGGTATTGCAAGCTTCAATATATCTTCAATTGCGGTAAAAGTCTTTGGTCTTTCGGTTTTCAAGGAAAGCAAAACTTGAGGTAAGTTGCTACCGTCCCATTCAAGGACGAAACTCTTTTTCGCTGGCAAGGTTCCCCTGATTTGCGGTGTTAAAAAGCTGTAAGACCGCCATTTGCTCATATATCTCAAAGCGAAATCGTTGGAAACAGAATTAACTAAATCTTTCCATGACACGTTGAATTTTTCCTCTTTACCTTCTTTTGAAAGACATTTTCCGCTTCCCTGCTGTTGTGATATTAATGTGTTTCCATTAACCCTTAGCCATCTTTCTTCTACCTTCCCCTTTATACATTTAAGATAGTATTCATGCTCATGTCCATAATCATCGTAAAAATTCGCTTTCATTGTGAATCCGTCCTCACCTTGAAATACTACATGTTGGAAACTTCCTCTTCTATCAAAGATAGGTGATAAATTACCAAAAAACTCTAAACTTTCGGAAAGAAGAGCGAAACAATCCAGGATATTGCTCTTTCCACTTGCATTCAGTCCAACTAGGACATTAAACTTCTCAAAGCTGACTACAACTTCCTTCAAACTTTTATAGTTTTCTACTTCAAGTCTTTTTAGCATGTTCCTTCACCTTTTTATTCCTCATACCATTCTTCTGGTCTTACCACTTCTATGTTATATTTCCTTTTAAGTTCATCTGATATCGAGAAATGAGCACTCGCCTCAGTTATAAGATAATTTGCATTAAGAGCAATTGACAGTTCGACAAATTTTTTGTGCTTTTTCATCATACTTCCTTTTATTTTCACCCTTTTGGTCTTAGCCTTTACTCCCGAAGGAGCGATTTCTGTCAATTTCTTTTCCCTCTCCAGTTTTCCCAACACTTCATCCATTCTACGTGCTGGAAAGATTGAAATACACCGATGCTTCTTATAGGCATCCTCATATGCTTTTACAATGCTTTTACTTATTCCTACCCTGTGACATCCTTTTTGTATCTTGTCCAACAGTTTTGACCCCGACTTTAAAAGATCATTAAAAAATGGACGTGTTGTGATGATAATGACAGCCATTTCTATTCCTCCTCTGGAAGAGAGATGCTCCATTCTTCATATAGCTCATCTTCAACTTTACGAAATTCAGGTATCCAGCCAATAATTCTTCCTTTTTCATCCAACTTTAATTCTCTCTTCTCGGTGCCCTCTTCTCCCTTTACTAACTCATACAAAACGACTTCTTCCCTTTTTAATCCTCCTTCCTTCATCGCCTTTCCTAATGCTAAAGGTAAAAATTCACTGTGAGTGGTGATAATTATTTGTTTTTCCTCTTCTACTATTTCTGAAAATAAGTGAGGCAATTTAACTTGAGAACCGGGATGTAAGCTAATTTCCGGTTCATCTACCATGATAATGCTTCCCGGCGGACAACTGAAAGATTGAACAATTATGGGGAATAATTGGTTTGAACCAAAGCCTATTTCGGTGGGGTCAAGACTGACAAGTAACTTTTCATCTTTGAAGGAAGCTTCGGTTTCACTTCCCTCTAAAAATTCAGCTCTCAAATCAGCGACATTAAACTCTTTAATCCATCTTACTATTTTCTTAAATTGTAATTCTTGTTTCTCCTTTGTATAGAAAAGTAAAGCCAAAGAATATTTACCATTGGGTTTAACTCTTTCAGGCTTTGAGTGTATATCTTCCTTTCTTACAGAAACTACTCTGAAAGGAGCAAAATAAAAAATTTGATTTGAAATTCTTTTCGCCACTATCTCCTTCATCACATCGCAAATAGTTGCACAGTATTCAGTACCTTTTGGTACACCATAAGAATGTGCATTCCATCCAAAGAAAGTTGGAACATTTCCAGCTTCAAATTCCTCTGCATTCACTTTCTGGTTGTATCTTAGCTGGTAGCGACTATCGCCCTGGTATGTCCTTTCACTTATTAATTCGCCATCATTAGAATAGAAGCTTATTGATGCCCCTTCTTTTTTAGATTCTTCATTAAAGCAAACAGATGCACTGACTTTTATGGAACTGAAATCGAATTTTTCATAAGCAGTTTTTTCTATTTCTTTCTTAATCCTCTGGTATTCCTCTTCTCTGAGTTTTAAGGTCAGTTCAATTTTCATGGTTCGGTTAATTTCTTTTTTGAAAATAGTTCCTTTAAAAGAGCCTAATTTCACGAAATCACCATCGAAAATAACCCTATCTCCTTTTTGTTGAGCGAGAAAAGCCATCGCTTGCAATACTGAAGATTTACCTGCATTGTTTGGTCCGAAAAGAATGTTCACTTTCCTGAAGTCTAATTCGATGTTTTTTAGAGCTTTGAAATTTTCTATTCTTATTCTTTCTATCATCTTCTTTCCTCCTTTAAATCTATTTTTGTAGTAGCAGTAGCATCATTCCCGAAAATGTCAATAACACGAACTGCAACTGTGTATTCTTTACCTGTGTCCAGTTCATTCTTCATTTTAACCGGCACGGTCTTTGCTCTTTTACCGAAACCTCTGAAAGCCTGCGACATTGCCTTGAACACCATACCATCATAATCCCAGTCAACAGCCCAGTAGTCAATGAGCGCAGCGAAGTTTGTCCTCGCTATTTCTGCTACCGCTAACCTCTCTTTTTCCTTCTCTATGGGAATATCAAAGATAACGTAACGCTGGATGCCAATAGTTACTTCTGCTTTGTTACCTGTATGTTCTATCTCAGGAGTAGAGAGGCGAAGATAAGGTTTCTCGTGAAAAAATATTTTCCCAGTAAGCGGCTCGAGTTCCTCTTCGTTCTTCGCACGCTTCAAATATTCATACACTTCCGGCGGTATTATCTTGCTCACCACTTCAACATTCCACTTCTCCCCTAATGCTCTTTTCCTTTGCTTTAACGCCTCTTCGTAATTATACTCGTAATCCCAGCCTAAAATTACCAATCTGCGATAGCCACTTCCATCAAGTCTGTCAGCGCGTTCAGCGAGTTCTTCTACTTTCTTTGCCGTTACCGGTCTGTCGGGATAACTCACATAAACGAGTTCAACGACGCCATCTTCTGCTTCTCTCACGCCCATATCCTGAAAGTCTTTACGTGGAGTAGCGCCGTAGAGTTTGAGAATAATTCGTTGCATTTCGTAAATCCTGCCGCCGTGAAGGTAAATCATCTGCCGCTGGTAATTGCCGATATTTTCAAGCAGGAACGGTTTTGCGTTTATGCTGACGAGCCGATTTCTTGTTATTTGGATAGCGACTTTGGAGAAGTCACAACCTATCCATCTCCTGTTTAATTTCTCTGCTACTGCTAAGGTCGTGCCAGAGCCGGGGAAGAAGTCGGCAACGAGGTCGCCTTCGTTTGAGGAGGCTTTGATTATCCGTTCAAGAAGTTTTTCGGGTTTTTGGGTCGGGAAACCGATTATTTCTGTGCGTATTCTTGATACAACAGGGAGATACCACCAATCTTCAGGTATTTTGCCTTTTGATAGGTCTGCTGGTGTTCCCTTAAATCCAGTTCCTTCGCTTTCAAATTTTCCAGCAGTGGTTTCATGATATGGAACTCTAATATCATCTTTATTAAAAACATAATTATCTGTTTTTGAATAGCAGAGAATAAGGTCATGTTTTCTTGAAAACTGTTGCTGACCTGGAGAACTCGGTCCCGTATAAACCCATACCACTTCATTAATGAAATTCTCCTTCCCAAAAATCTCATCTAAGATAAGCCTAACATAACTATTGATATGCCAATCGGCATGCACGTAAATAGAACCATTTTCAGCCAAAAGCCGTTTCATCAACTGCAATCTCGGATACAGCATATCCAGATAGGAATCAATGCCACCAGCCCATATATCTTTGTAAGCAAGCCTTTCGATTACCGAAGGCTCTTTTGTTATCGCTTCGCCTTCCACCACAAAGTTCGCATAGTAATTCTCACCGGTCCAGAAGGGAGGGTCAATGTAAATGAGGTTGATTTTTCCTTCGTAGCCGGAAGCGAGTAGCGCCTGCATTGCAAGCATGTTGTCGCCCCATATAAGACGGTTCATCTTCGTTTTGTCTATTTCCACTTCTGCGAGTTTTCTGAACTGGGCAATGGTTAACTGGTCTCTTTGTGGATTGGGTATAACAATCTCTGCGGTTTGGAAGTCAATGTCTTTGAGATTGGGCGCTCTTCTCGGTTTTGAACTCCAAGTGAGTCTTGCGGAGTCCTTTTTTCTTCGCTGGTTGTTGTTGGGCATGGTAAACGCTTATTTTTTAGGACTTAATTATAATTAGATTTTAAAGTACAATCTAATATATTTACATCCTCTTCCAATAATTTTTTTAATATTCACATACATATTCTCATACCGCCTTTTTCTTACCAAGGATTGGGCAATCTTTCTGGCTTCTTCATCGCTTATTTCTTCCCCAACATTCTCTATTATTCTTTTAAGCTGTTTTCCACTATAATTTCCTCTTCTTTTTGCTTCTATAACCATCATTTCGATTTTTGCATTTGCATCCCTCGGTATTTTGATATACAGACCATCAAAATCCCCTCTAATATTGCTATGTTCCTTCGATCTTCGATTCCTTGGATACCTCTCTAAATTTAATACCTGGAACCACAACGTAATTAAAATTTTTGTTCGCCACGCTTTTTAATTCTCCCTCAAGTTCATTCATTATACTTATCACCCCATACTCTTTTATCTAACATATCTCTTTCTTCAGTTAAAAAACCCTTGATCTCATCTTTTCCGAATTTCACCCGAATAAAATGCTTATATTGATTTTTCTTCCCTTTCATAAGCTTTTGAACCTTATTATCTATTTTGTTATCGCATAAGTCTTCAATCTGTTGTTTCACGTTTCACGTCGTCGTATTCAGCAAAAAGCTGTGAATATTGATTAGAATAATAGAG
>QMVO01000104.1 GCA_003661125.1 Methanosarcinales archaeon | reverse complement strand
TCAATGTCCCGCGTGTGGCGGTGAAGGTGTCAAGCGATAGTTTTTTATATAGACAAGTTTTTATATGCACATGATGATAGCATCAGACGAGATATCTTTGGGTAAAATAGCAGAATCACTTGGGCTGTATTACGAGGAGTTATTGGAAAAGCTAATAACCCAAAGAATTCTATTAAATTTCGGACCTTCAAATTTAGAAGAGGCGGAAAAAGAATTAGAAGTGCTAAGGAAATATAAGAAATAGCCTATCAAGATGCAACAAAAATGTAAAAGTGGCGTAAGACCCCTGAGCGGTGGCATTGCGCGCTGGCGATGATGGGGCAGCTAGCATATATCTATTCTAACAGTGATATAGAATGTTAACAGACAAAGGCGCGGAATACATGGATGGGCACTTCAGGGGATTCCTTCAGCTACTATGTGAATATTTCGGGATGAGCGAAGAGGATGCGTTAAGAGAGATCGAGCTGAGGGTCAACCTAACGAGAGCGAAACTATTGCAAAAGACTAAAGTTAGGACTCTTCATCCCGCGTATATTGATTTTAATGATAACGCAGGCTCTTTACTCATAGAGCTTGATTCTACTATCGATAAGACACTCGAATCAAACGCTCGCGTATTACTGAGCTTTTCAAAACGCGGTTTGGCTAGTATAGAGATACTGCTTGATGATAAAGAAGTTGCGAAGAAGCTGTCAGAAGCACTTAAGAACCCATAATCTTTTATATAAAAAGCTTTATTCTATAAGATTATCGCATGTGTAGTAAAATCAATAAGAACACAAAACAGGTAAAAGCTTCTTGCTATTTATGGAACGGCGACTACGAAGGCGAACCGGACGAATTCTCAATCGTTTGGGGCATCATCGAGAACCTTGAGACGAGAAAGACAGCAGTAAAATTTATTGTAGAACTTGAAGACAAGAAGTTCGCTATCTGGATTTCGGACCCCATATCAATCGAGTCAATGCTAAAAATGCTTGAGGACATACTGAGGATGCGCTCGGAGAAGGATTTGGAAGCGATGTCAGAAGGTCTGGAGAAGGACGCGAACGAAATTCTCACAGAGTTTCGGAAGGCTGATATGAGAAGACAGACATACGAAGGCACAGTGAAAAAGCTGTGTGAATCGTGGGGCATGAGCAAAGAGCAAACGCGAAAAGTAATCGCGCTTTCGGTAGTGATCGCGAAGATGCTGGAGGACATGTTCAAGCGAAGGCAAGCTATTCCCTATATCTATTAGCAATGAACATATCCATAGAGTGAACATATCCATAACCCGCAACTTTTTGATAGCATAGCGGTAGCTTTTTATATGCATACTCATATATCTCTTACACATATGGTAAGGAAGACAGTCGAAGTGGATGATGAACTGTGGGAGAAGATGGAGGAGAAGGCGGTGAAGAAGTTCGGGCTACACGGCGCGATAAAGAAGGCGATAAAGGAGGCGCTGGAGGAATGGGTGAAAATAAAGTAGGAGGTGTAGCATGAGAAGCGAAAATAAATTGAGGAGGATGATATCCCTGTCGTTCCTCTTGGTGCTGCTACTGACAATTGCAGTACCTGCGATGGCATATACTATTGACGGCGATCTTGACGATTGGGGTGTAAATCCCGCCAATAATAGTTGGACTGCGAACCCACCTGCCCTCAGTGTTTATGATGACTGGCAATATGGACCCACTTCTACCGGCGAAAACCATAATCCGGGTGTTGAAGAATGCGATATAGAAGCGATGTATGCTGCGGATGGTGGAGCGTATGTCTATTTTGCATTCATTACTTCAATGCCACCGGAAGGATACGATTATGAAGGGCATCTGCTTATACCGGGTGATTTAGCACTGAATCTTGACAATGAGAATACAGGTGAGTATGGCTATGAATACGGGATAAAACTCTCAAATGATAGTCGAACGGTATCAGGGGAAATAGGTGATGTGTTTTATATGCCAGATTGGAAAAAACTCAATCCAGAGGTAGCGCAGGATATGGCGAAGTTCAGTAATATAGTGGATGGCACTAAAACAGGACATGCCGAGGTTGTTTATAAGTTGTACGAGGACTGGTCTTATGATAATGGAGCTCCAAATTACGTGATTGAGATGAAAGTCCCGAAAAGTGCACTGGGCATTTCAGGCAACGGTACTGCGAATCTACTGGCTAGTGTGAGCTGTACAAATGACGCATTAGAGATTGAGAACTTTACATATACAACTGTACCGGAGTTCACAACCATTGCGGTGCCATTAGCGATTATACTCGGGCTATTTTACTACTATCACAGGAAGCGACAAGGGTAAGCAAGCGCGATAAACGAAACGCCCCCGTAGCTCAGCCTGGAAGAGCGCTAAATGTACCGCTTCTCTATTCCTCTAAAGAGGTGCTGAAGTGGTTACTTCGCCTGTCAAGCGAGAGGTCGCAGGTTCAAATCCTGCCGGGGGGCGCTGGAGGTGTGAGGAGAGATACACCGGTCTTAGTGGGTTCGAATCCCGCATCCGTTCCTTCGGGAACGGATACACTCTCTCCTCTTATTCCTCCATACTCCTCCTCGTTACAGGAGGTGTTTGATAGAAAATGAAAAGGAAGACTGTATGGAGAAAATTAAGAGAGGAAACACTACCGAAGCCTGATAGAACGAACAAAGAGGGATTTCCAGCATATAGCAGGACAATCGAGGAAGAAGTTCTCTCGGTGCTTACGACGGGTAGCACAGCGAACCTCTTTTATGCAAAGGCTGAAGAGAACATCAAGGAGATGCTTGATGTTCTTAGGAAGTGCGAGAACACAGAGTTTCTTGCGAAGGCGACGGTATATGCGAGAGAGAAGGGGTTTACGAGGACTTTGCCGATAGCATCGCTTGTTGAGTTATCACGACGAAATCATAGTTTGTTCAGGAAGATAGCCGCGCGAGTTTGCAAGAACCCTCACGACTGGCAGCAGTTCATAGACATCGCGAGGTCAAAGACGATAAGGAAAGGTGTAGGAAGCGGATTAAAGAAACGAATGATAGAAGCGCTTTCGGAGATGTCTGTGTACCATGCTATGAAGTACCCAAAAGCAGTAGAGGACATGATTAATATAGCGAGACCACGCGAAGACACGAATCCAAAGATTATAAGATACCTTAAGAGGAAGGAGCACGAAGGCGATGAACAGTTAGAAGCTTTGAAAGTAGTAAAGACTTCTGATAGCGAAGATGAAATCATAGAAGCGATAGAGCGTGGTAGGTTACCATACGAAGTAGTGACGGGCAGCGTAAAGAAGATGACGCCACGTATATGGGAGGCTTTACTGTATCAGGCACCGTATTTCAACCTCATTCGTAACCTCAACAACTTCGGAAGGAACGACGTGTTCAATAAGAAAGAGAATCTTGACTACGCAGTTCGGAGGATAACCAACGAGAAAGCGATAAAACAGTCGAAGCTATTCCCGTTCAGGTTCTATGTGGCTTACCGGATGCTTGGGGACTTCAGAGGTGCGGAGAGACTAAAGAATGCTCTCTATATGGCTCTCGAAAAGAGTGTTGCAAACATTCCAGAACTCAATGGAAAAGTAGCAATAGCAAGTGACGTCAGCGGTTCAATGTCATCAAATCTGACAGGAGATTACAGCGTCGTACAGTGCTGCGATCTCGTGGGGCTCTTCACTGGCTGTCTCGTAAAGAAATGCAGCGAAATACCGATCGTTCTCCCATTCGATCATGATGTCAGAGAGGATATAGTTTCCAAGATATATGAAAAGGAAACAGTGATGGAAATAGCATCATGCTTCGGTGCATGGGGTGGAACATCACTATCCGCACCAGTTGAGTGGCTAATCCAGAAGAGAGAGCCAGTGGACTACTTTATAGCGTTTACTGACAACGAGGAATGGGTCGGCAGAGGCTTCCTTGTGGCTTTCCTAGACTACAAGCGAACGATAGCGCCAGAATGTAAAGCGTACCTTGTGACTCTGTTGCCGTATAGGGACTTTCCAGCGCCTCCGCAAATAGAAGACATTCACTTCGTTTATGGGTGGTCAGATACAGTACTGAAATACATAACAACAGACCCGACGGAACAGTTGCGCGAAGTGGAGAAAGAAGAACTCTAATTGTGATATTTTTCTTTTTTTTTTGCTGCTCTTCAAATAGTATGTCACTCACTTGATAGAGCAAACTCCGCTTGTAGATTTGCCCAGTATCGAGCTTCTAAGAATTCGATCTCGCGGAGGGCTTGCCCTCGGCTGATTCCGAAGCACTCTTGAACTTCTCTCAAGAAACCGTCAAACATCTCCTCAAAATCTCTTCTCTCATTCTCCGAGAGCATTTTCACTATACCTCCCCATTTCTCTTTTACTTCTTTTCATTATCTTTCATCGTATATAAATCCAACATTACCTCATCCCGTTCCTGCTAAATCACATGTTACTGTAACAGATGTGCTCGTTTGGTCTGACTTAGCATACAGTTTAATAGATGTACACGTATCAGAATCACGCCACAAATCCAATCCATCTTGCCCATCAAGATCGAGATAATTCGTTCCCGTAGCGGTATAAGTTTTCTCAACATAGGCTGTATTACCACTTTCCCAATTTGTTTCTACCTTAACCGTAACTTGCTCTCCACCTGCAAATGAGCCATCTAATACTATTTTACAGACAGACAAAGATGACACCATTCCACTTGGACTTGTAATATTAATGGCAGAGCCATAACTATCAGAAATTCCAACCTCTACCGATTGTGATGTAGCTTTGAAAGTGTCAGTTCTGAATCCTTTATTTTCTTTAATAATTGTATCTGTTGCAGATATAATTATTGTTTTCTTACTCGCATGTGTCAGATCATTATGTCTAATTATATGGTGATCACCTGTTACACTTATTGCATCCACCCAGTTTTCGTGTAATGGACCAATTATATTGTGTTCAAAAATATTGTAACTTCCTCCTATATAAACTGGATAGTGACCGCTATATCCTCCACAGCTTTCAAGAATGTTACCTACTGCCAGATTCTGTTCGCCTAGTAAACGCATAGGATAATCTTTAACGTCTTCTAAATAATTATTAGATACAATGCAATTATTAGATGAAACAGATATCCCCCTAGGTGTACTTCTAATTTGATTGCCACGTATAATTGCACCATCAGATTTCATTAAGATAGCATAACTATTCGTGCCAGTAATATAATTGTTTATTATTTTTAGACCAGTATAATTAGTCCAAACTTCAATTAAAGAGCCCCCCGAATCTTTAAGGATGTTTCCTTCTATTGTTATATCATTCTTTCTTGAAGTATCTTCAGCTAATACTATTAATCCGCAGCCCACACCGGCATTCTCCAGTATGTTTCCTTTTATAAGAGCGTGATTTGCTCCACCATGTGCAAGAATGAGAACTGCTTTATCATCATCATGCAAATAATTACCTATTACCCATGCATAGTCTACACCATTAAGATGGATTTCATGTTCACGACCATTACATATATGGTTATTGATAAACCAATGATAATATCCTGAATCTGATATACCATCTCCCATAGAATGATGTATATATAGATTTTCACATAACAGATAGTCTACATGTACAGCATCAATGGCACTCGGTGTGGTTTCATATGCTCCCTGATTATCTCTGTTACCATCAACTTGAAAATTACGTAGTATTATGTTTTTAAGATGGCCAGTCTCCTCTCCTGTAATTCTAATCGCACCATAATTACTCTCAGATATGCCATCAGCTACTTTGATTGTCGAAGACCAGCCATGACCTTCCAAAGTAACATTATCTCTTGTTATAGATATTGGTGTACTTACAATAAAGGTCTCTTCATCTAACACTATTTTTCCACCAATATCTATAGCGCTTTGTATCACACTTGCATCATCCACACCAGCTTCGCCTTCTGCGATTGTTGTCCCGTTCGCATCCTCGGCATAAACACTCGACCCATCTTTGTATACAATAGCTGAGTAAGGTCCCTTTATGTGTGTGCTCTCATCATATTCACTTTTGGTAGCATCAGTTAGAGTATTTCCGTCGTTAGGGCATACATAATCGCTTGAGTTTTTGTCGTCTGGTATCGCTATTACATACCCGCACACACTACACTTCGCGTATTTAGTCATAGCGGTCTAATATTCTATTACAATATTAGAAATAAAAGCTTTTGTCCATATAAAATTATTTTATTATTTCGTGTTGCTCCTTCCGGTTCGCTTTCCTTTTTATTAGTTAAATTTATAACTATGTTTAGTAGCCATGAATGTGAAATATACCAAAAAAGGGATAATAAGCGAGGAGTGGCTCGCAGAAGAAATAACCAAGGCAGAAGGTAAAAAAG
>QMVO01000103.1 GCA_003661125.1 Methanosarcinales archaeon | reverse complement strand
GAAAGGTGATGAAAGGTGAGGCAATTACTTCTTCCATAATTCAAACATGTATGACTTTTTTATCTAAGGATTTTCGTTTGATTTGAAAGGATAAAATGAAGAAAGTCATACTTTATGTACAAAAATTAACGATAAACAAATTTGGACAGATCGTTATTCCAACAAATCTTGATTATGTTAAAGGTGATCAGCCAGTTCAGAGCGTTTTTGAGATGTTGGCAAAAGGGGAGTATATAAGCAGCAGTGGTGACAAAGACATAGTTGCCTCTTTCTTCTATCATCCATTTCTTGGTACTGATTATTTAAGAATGTTAATTGGTGGACTAAAAAAACAAGGATACAAATTTGTCGGACCTGAAGAATGCATCAGGGTCATTTTATAGGCACATGCTCAATAGATGGGAGGGAAATGCCAAATCACAAACTGTTTGGTATTTGTGTTGTTGTGACTTGGAGGTTGGAAATTAAGTCCACGGAACATAGAGCAAATACGGCGATTTTGAATTGAATCGAGGTGTTTTAAAGTTACCATTCACGGTAAACTTTTGTGAAAAACGAAAAGCTTATATACATATAATTCAAACATATGTTGTTACTATGTGTCCCATACAGATGATGATGGCATACTGGTTTGGGAAGGAGCAATGGAAGCGCCGAGGGGGGGGAAGAGATAGTAAAAATGGATGCGATAAGGATAACAGAAGTGGTAAAGGAGTTGATTAGACTACTTCAGGATATGTCTGAGCATGGAGGAGGTTATGATGGTAAAATAGTGGAAAGAGTAGAATCAGAAGTGGACAAGTTGAAAGAAGAGTTAGGGTCGTGGTTTATAGATGATTTTGAGATTTATCAGGCTTCATAGCAGACCCATTTTTTTTACAAGTCTATTATTAACCATAGGATTTTGGATATTGTTTGGTATTTGAGATTTGGAGTTTTGAAATTGAAATTAAGACTACAGAATATTGAGCAAATACGTTCTCAAAGCTGTCGTATTCAAACCTTGCGAATCTCATATTCCAGCTCGCCCAAGCCCAATCTATGCGCTTCTCGCATCTGAACTGTTGGGTCGCCTTTGAACAGGTGTTTGCCTATCATATCTATGGTAGCCTGGTCCACAGCTACAATATCCTTAGAGGCTAAAACGCCTATATCCTGGCACATATATTCTGGTTCAAATTCACTACAATCGCAAAACGGCGTAATATTAATAAGGAAATTAACAAAGATAGATTTGTCGTACGGAAGGTTTCTAAGGACGGCAAATGCGACCTCTGCAAGTCGCTTTTGTAAATTCGTGGACTCACCCTCGGCTGATTTTAAAGCACCCGTTTCGCATACCGCAATACAGGAACCACAACCAATGCAGTTTTCACGGATTATCTCATGGTCTTCACTAATCGCATCATGTTTACACGCTTCTCTACACTTATCACACTGATTACATAAATCTGCATGGTACACTGGCTGTGTCACTTCATGCTGATATATTTTTGTTTTTTTAGTCACGCAGCCCATTGCAACGTTTTTTATTGCACCACCGAAAGAAGAAGCGCCATGACCCGTGGCATGCGAAATAACCAGCATAGCGTCACTCTCGAATATGCTCTTCGCTATTTCTACTTTCTCGTTCACGCGCACACCGTCGTCTCTCAGACCATCTGCTATAATCACAGGACAGCCGAGATAAGAGGGTAGAAATCCATGCGCAAATGCTGTTCGGTAATAGTCCATCGCAGTATATCTCTTTGCCTTATAGATGGTAGTGGTATCGGTAACGAATGGGTCTCCACCGTGTTTTTTCAGTACTGCCACTATCTCGCGCACATAAAGGGGTTTGATGAAGGTCTTATTATTTTGCTCGCCCATGTGCATCTTCAGAGCGGTAACCCCTTTCAAATCACCAACTCCGACCTTTTCCAGTAATGTTTCAAGTTGTTTTTCTAGTGAGAGGGCACCTTCTTTTGCCTCTATGAAGTATACCTCGCTCATGCTCATTGCTTATCCTCTTTTTTTATATATAGACTTTTTCTTTTTTAGGGAACTTCGCTAAAATGACAGCGAGAATAGGAGTAATTGCGATACAGGGAGATGTGGAGGAGCACGTTATCGCATTGAAGAAGACTTTAGCAGAAAGGAGCGAGGAAGGAGAAGTGGTAAGGATAAAGCATCGAGGAATAGTGGACTCATGCGATGCCATTGTTATTCCGGGAGGGGAAAGCACAACAATAGGCAGGCTAATGGAGCGAGAGGGTATCTTTCAAGAGATAAAAGAAGCGGCAGAAGAAGAAAAGCCGATTTGGGGCACCTGTGCAGGGATGGTATTACTTGCGAAAGAAGGATATGAAGAAGTCGCAAAGACAGGACAGCCACTGCTCGGTTTAATGGATGTGAAAGTAAAGAGAAATGCTTTTGGCAGGCAAAGAGAATCCTTTGAGGTATTGTTGAAGATGAGCATTTTTGAAGAGTACTTTCATGCAGTCTTTATTAGAGCACCTGCCATAACTTATGCCGCAGATTCGGTAGAAGTGTTAGCCACGCTAAATGGGCAAATAGTAGCTGCAAAGCAAAGAAATATACTGGCGCTTTCTTTTCATCCCGAACTTACTGAAGACCGAAGAATTCATCATTATTTCCTCGAGTTAGTTAGTTAGGATAAAATAAAAATTGAATGAATAAGAATGAAATTCAAAACAGGTCTTTTTGATATGGATGGCACCCTAATAGACTCATCCGCAGCGATTTTGAGTTCGGTGAAGGAAGCAGCAAGAATAACTGGTTTGAGAATTCCGACAGATAAAGAGATAAAGGAAACAATTCATTTACCAAGTCTGCTCTCTTTCAGGGTTTTATATTCAGATAAAGACCCGGATGAGTTTAATTCGGTATTCCTTGAGCTTATGAGGGGTAAATTCAAACCAATGATAAAAGAAGTTCCGAATGCGAGAATGACGCTTGAATTGCTGAGAGAAAAAGGGATAAACATAGGGATAGTGACCACAAAGGATAGGGTATCAGCAGAGGAAACGATAAGGAATTTTCGTTTCCCTTATAATGTTTTGCTCGCCGCGGGGGATACAGCCCGAACAAGACCAGACCCTGAACCTTTGCTTAAAGCGATTGAATTACTTGATTCCTCCATTTTCCACTCTTTCTATTGTGGCGATACGCCGCAAGATATAGTTCAGGGAAGAAGGGCAGGGGTAACAACAATTGGATTAACTACCGGGTTGTACTCAAAGGAGGAACTGAAAAAGGAAAAACCTGATTTCGTCTTTGATAAAATTGAAATGGTGTTGGAGATGTTATAAGGAGAAAGAAGGGATAAAAAGTGGAAGAGGAGATAAGATATTTGAGAACATGGGCTAAGCAGACGTTCTATTATGCAATCACGGGTATTTTAGTGGGTCTTGCTATCGCTTGCTTCTTTTTAGCTTTAAATTTCTTCTCACCTTTGTTCTTAGAATTCATCGGCGGTTACTATCCACCAACACCGGAAAATGAGCCTCATTTCTTCGCTTTTGCACCACTCTTCGGAGATGTCATCGCAAATCCACAATTGTTGATTCTATTAGCCCTCATTCCCGCGTTGGGTGGTTTGATATGCGGATTAATAAAATTTAAACTTTTTCCGATTGAAAAGCCCGAACTTCATGAGACCGATGTGTTCATAGATGGGTTCCACAACGAGAGAGGGGTAATAAAAGGCAAGACTGGTTTGGTGAGGGGTATATGTTCAGTGTTGACCATTAGCTCCGGGGGGAGCGCAGGAAGAGAGGGACCGAGTGCCATGATAGGTGCGACAGTGGGTTCGGTTTTAAGCAGATTTTTAAAATTAGAAGAGAGAGAAAGAAGGAAAATAGTATCGGCGGCAGCAGGAGCGGGAATAGCAGCAATTTTCAAATCACCACTTGGCGGTGCTTTTTTTGGTATTGAATCTTTATACAAGCGAGATATGGAAATAGAGGCACTGGTACCCGCGATAATTTGTTCTATCATGGCTTACATCGTCTCCTGTTCCTTCTTAGGACTGGGGCACCTCTATGAAATAGGAGAATATGACATTACGACCCTTTTAAAACCTTTTTCGTTACTTTTATTCATAGTTCTCGGAATAGCCTGCGTTCCTTTTGTTATTGCATTCGCCAAACTGTTGGAGGTTTTGAGATCCTTTTTCTTCGGAAGATTGAAGATTCCTGATTATCTCAAGCCAGGAATAGGCGGACTTATGATTGGTATGCTTTTCCTTATCGGTTATCTCATCGTTAATCCCCGAAATGAGGTAGAAAGGGTGATAGGAATAGCAAGCGGAATTTTTGGTGGTGGGTATGGGTTCATACAATTAACATTCTCTGGCAAGCTAACAGCGAGCGTTTTGGCGTTCGTCGCGGTAGCGAAGATCTTAGGGACTGCCTTAACCTTAGGATCAGGAGGTAGTGGTGGCTCATTTCTACCTGCTTTAACTATGGGTGCGGCGTTAGGAGGGGCAATAGGGCAGACTCTCGGTTATCTTTTCCCTGAAACGGTAGGAAACCCGTGGGTATTTTCTCTTATCGGCGCTGCGGCTTTCTTCGGTGCTGCCGCTAATGCACCGCTTACCGCTCTTTTCATCGTCTGTGAAATCTCAGGTTCTTATACGCTGTTTGTTCCTGCTTTACTTGCTATAATCCCTGCTTATTCGCTGGTAGGGGGATGGACAATTTATCCAGGGCAATATGAGGTAAAGAAAGAATCACCAGCGCACAGGAGGGAATTCATGGTGGATATACTCGAAGGGATAAGAGTGAAGGATGCATATACGAAGGATGTGCTCGTTATTCCGGGAGATAAGACGGTGAAAGAAGGTCTTTATTTTGCAGAGAGAACTGGACACATAACTTACCCGGTTGTGGATAGGGATGGGAAGATGCTGGGAATAACGACCATAGTGGATTTAGAAAAGCAAAGAGAGGCAGGGGCGGATTATAGAAGAATAGGATTAATATGCACGAAAGATGTGATAAAAGCATATCCCGATGAGTTTTTGGAGGATGTGCTGCATAAGATGGACACATACAATATAGGAAGATTGCCTGTGGTAAAAGGAGGAAGTGAAGAAGGTGAGAAAGAACTGGTGGGAATAATAAGCCGGTCGGACATAATAAGGGAGCACTGCCGCAGGTGGTCGCGTATTAAAGGTGCGTCTTCATAAGCTATGGATAAATAAGAGAGAAAAGCTTGGTTGACGAAAAAGCGTTCTCTTTTTTCCCTTATCAAGCCTGTCTACCTTTCAACTTCACCACGACCGCAATAAAAATCGCCATGATGGCTGCAATAAGCAAATCGCACAGGCTTACTGGCATTTTTCGTTCATTCTCTTCTTCATAACTTTCGTTTATTTCACCCGCACTCACATTCGCTTCTTCCAAGGGCTCATGCTCGGGCAAAGATTCATTTTGTGCTATTTCCTCTTTGCCCTCCTCTACAACCTCCTTTTTCTCCACCAGTGTCACCATCTTTTCATCGAATGCTCTTTCACTAACATCTACTGCCACGTTATATCTGCCTGGCTGAAGCCCACTAGTAATAATGCTTTCAGTCACGCTGCCGCTCTTAACTTCAACGGTTGTTTTATTTATGATGCGTGAGTTCTGTGATAGCGATACAAAAGCCTCTGTTCCATCTTTTATGTTCGTTTCCGCTTTCACTTCTATCACAGTGCCTATCTCCACGGTTTCAGGTACTTCCAAGATGACTTCAGGCGCGGAAACCGAGAAACAAGCCTTCTCGTACAGGTCATCACTCCCAGCCGATGTTATCGCATCCATGAGGATTGCCACTCTCTGCTCTAAAGTCTTCCCTTCGCCTCCTATTTCCCACTTATCATCTTTTATGGCATCGGTTCTTCCATCTCTTCCTTCGTCAAGCGCAATCACGGTATAATCACCAAAATCCAGCGCACTAAGAGTTTCAGTCCACTCGCCATCCACAACAGTAGTCGCCTCTGCTTCTGTCACACTCATATTTTCCGTATATGGAAACATTACTTCGCCCCGGTAGTTGAAGACGATAACATAGACGTGGTCAGCACCGGCAGCAGTACCACTTATTACCACGGGGTCTCCCTTAGCTACGCTTTTGGGGGCTGTCATACTAAATGCTGGGTAATTCAAGATTAAGGATGCTGATGCGTCCACACCCTTTTCTCGCTGCCAGTCCTTAGACACTTCATCACCAATGGAAATTTCCGTAGGACGGTCGTTAAGGATAAAAACTTCAATTCCATAGTAGCCCTCGACTTCACCTCCGGTGTTCCAGTACCATTCAAATTCATCATCAACTATTGCTGCATCGCCTTTATACACATCATCAATTACGAAGACTGCTAAATAACCATAGTCAGAAGTTCCTTTCATATGCACAATGTCACCGACGGT
>QMVO01000102.1 GCA_003661125.1 Methanosarcinales archaeon | reverse complement strand
GGCAAGACGCTTTCCCGTATTCTCCATAAGAGCAGGCAAAGGGATAGGAATAATAAAAAAAGCGGGTCTGGGAAAAGTAGGAATGCCGGACATATATCCGCACATTTTAAAGAACATAGAAGCGAACGTGAAGGAAGTGTTACCAGGTGTAGAGATAGAGATTTTCGTGCCCAGAGGTGAGGAAATAGCGAAAAACACAGTTCTTCCAGCGCTGGGAATAGAGGGGGGGATACCCATTTTCGGCGCCACTGGATTCGTTGAGCCCTACACCGAGGGCGGTTATAAGCACGTTATTGACTTCTTCGTAAAAGGGCTAAAAGACGTTATCGGGGTAAGTACTGGCGCTGCAAGCAAGAGGTTCGCCATCGAAAAGCTAAATTTCCCGGAGGATAAGATTATTATTGCTGGTAATTTCGTTCTTTACGCGATAGAGAGGTCAAAAGCAGAGAAGAAGGTGATATTCACGATGCCTGCGAAGATTTGTGATATGTTAGGAATCAATGCTCATGAACATTTTGATTTCGAGTTCGGCAGCGTTGGCGAACTCGTGGAACGAATGAAGAAGGTAAACTATGAGGGGTTGAAAGCTTTTTTCGGCACTCTCGCAAAGGAGTTATCGCGAAAAACTGATGCCGATGTTTATGTATTTGATAACTGCGGAGATATACTGGGGTCTTCTGGGTCTACTACCTTTAGACTGTAATACAATACATAATAAATAATGAAGGAGATATATATTTGTTAGAAACGATAAGCATGCAAGAAAAAAAAACCGTAAAAATCCTGGACACAACGTTAAGAGATGGTGAGCAAACCCCAGGGGTATCATTGACGCCTGAACAGAAATTACAGATTGCAAGACAACTGGATATACTTGGGGTGGATGTCATAGAAGCAGGAACTGCTGTCATTTCCGAAGGCGAGCAAAGAGGAATAAAAGCAATAGCAAATGAGGGTTTAAAAGCCGAAATCAGTTCCTTTGCTCGGTTGTTGAAGGGAGACATTGACGCGGCGATTGAATGCGATGTGGACACAGTTAATTTAGTCGCTCCTGTTTCTGACGATCACATAAAGAAGAAATTGAGGATAGATAGGGAAACACTGAGAAACAGGACAATAGAGATGGCGGAATATGTGAAAGGACACGGTTTAAAAGTAGAAATAAGCGCAGAAGACGCATCCAGAGCAGATATAGTATTTTTGAAATCCTTCTTTTCTGATTTATCCGGGGTTGTTGGACGTTTATGTTTCTGTGACACAGTTGGCGTATTGTATCCAGAGCGCACAAAGGAGATATTTCAAGCTCTTTGTGATTTCAACACGCCCGTTGCGGTACACTGCCACAATGACTTCGGATTGGCGACGGCGAATTCAGTAGCAGCGGTGAAAGCGGGAGCAAAAGTCGTGCACGTAACGATGAATGGACTGGGGGAAAGGGCGGGTAATGCATCTTTAGAAGAGGTAGTGACCGCTTTGGAAATGCTTTACGGCATAAAAACAAAGATAGTAAAAGAGAAATTATATGAAACTTCCCGATTGGTAATGAATTTGACAAAGATGCCACTTGCACCAAACAAACCGCTTATGGGCGATAATGCTTTCACGCACGAGTCAGGAATGCACGTTCATGGGACACTGGCAGATACAAGCTTGTACGAGCCAATAGATCCAGGGATAATAGGAAGGAAGCGGAGATTTGCATTCGGGAAGCATACAGGAAAGGCATCAGTGAAAATGGCGTTAGAAGAGATGGGTATCCCGGCGGACGAGGAACAAATGAATAAAATATTGATGCAGGTGAAAGAGCTTGGGGACAAGGGTAAATTGGTTACCGATGCAGATTTTCAAGCAGTGGTAGAGGATGTGCTGAGTATAGAAAAGGAGGAGAGGATAAAACTTGTTGATTTATCTGTGGTGTCTGGGAAGAATGTGTATCCAACAGCGTCAATAAGATTGGAAGTAGATGGGGAGGAGGTGGTGGAAGCGGGCGTTGGCGTTGGTCCAGTAGACGCAGCGATAAATGCATTGCGGAAGGCGATGTCTGGGACGGAAATGGACGATTTACGCCTTGAAGAGTATCACGTGGATGCCATCACTGGTGGAACTGATGCGCTGGTGAACGTGATAGTAAAGATAAGCAGAGGAGATAGGACGATAACAGCGAGAGGTGTGAGTGAAGATATAGTGATTGCATCGGTGCGTGCTTTGATCAATGGGGTGAACAGGTTGTATCAGTGAGCATGCTCAACCAATAAGAGTGGAGTGGAAAATCAAAAATCCAAATATTTTGCATTGAAATATAATAAGCCCTGGGCGGGACTCGAACCCGCGATCTCCACCTTACCAAGGTGGCGCATTACCACTATGCTACCAAGGCACAGTAAAAATTCATGGGATTTCTCGTTTAGGTAACAAGTTTAATTTTTAATTTTTATATCTTTATTTATATACCAAGTTTTATATAGAACTACAAATATAAAAAATAGAGGTGATGGAAGACAAATGGCACAATTAGGCGGAACGCCGGTATTGATATTGAAGGAAGGAAGTGAACGGACAAGAGGAAAGGACGCACAGAGCAGGAACATACTTGCAGCGAAGACCATTGCTGCTGCAGTCAGGTCTACGCTTGGACCAAAGGGTATGGACAAGATGCTGGTGGATTCAATGGGCGATGTTGTCATAACGAATGACGGAGCGACGATACTAAGGGAGATGGATATAGAGCATCCAGCGGCGAAGATGATGGTAGAGATAGCGAAGACGCAGGACGATGAAGTCGGGGATGGCACGACAAGCGCGGTTGTTATAGGAGGAGAGTTGCTGAAGAAAGCGGAGGACCTCTTGGAACAGGAAGTACACCCAACGTTGATTGTAGCAGGGTATAGATTAGCGGCGGAGAAAGCATATGAAATCTTAAAGGAGCTGGCACTGGACGTCACGCCCGATGATACCGAGACGCTAAAGAAGATAGCGACAACTTCAATGACGGGAAAAGGTGCGGAGGTTGCACGCGAGCTGCTGACTGACCTGACAGTGGAGGCGATAAGAGCGATAGGAGAGAAAGGAGGGAAGATAGATACTGACCACATAAAGTTAGAGAAGAAAACAGGTGGTAGCAAGGAAGACACAGTGCTGGTAAAAGGGATGGTAATAGACAAGGAGAGAGTGCACCCAGGGATGCCAAAGCTCGTGGAGGATGCAAAGATAGCGCTGATAAACTCTGCGTTGGAGATAGAGAAGACGGAAGTGGATGCGAAGATAGAGATTACCTCGCCAGACCAGATGAAAGCGTTCCTGGATGAAGAAGAGAAGATGCTGAAGAGCATGGTGGACAAGGTGAAAGAGAGTGGAGCGAATGTGCTTTTCTGCCAGAAAGGGATAGATGACCTGGCACAGCACTATCTTGCAAAAGAAGGGATAATGGCGGTGAGACGAGTAAAAGAGAGCGATATGAAGAAGCTGGCAAGTGCAACTGGCGGGAAGGTGTTAACCACGCTGGAGGAGATCAGACCAGAGGACTTAGGATATGCAGGAACGGTAGAGGAGAGGAAAATCGGTGGCGAAGAGATGATCTTCGTAGAGAATTGCAAAAACCCGAAATCAGTATCAATATTGCTGCGAGGAGGGACAGAGCATGTAGTGGACGAGTTAGAGCGTGGAATGAATGACGCATTAAGAGTGACAGCTTGTGCAGTGGAAGACGGTAAGTACGTTGCAGGCGGAGGAGCAACGGAGATAGAACTGGCGCTGAAGCTGCGTGATTACGCTGCCACCGTAGGAGGCAGAGAACAACTGGCAATACAGGCATTCGCCGATGCGGTTGAGGTCATTCCGCGATCGCTTGCCGAGAATGCGGGTTTAGACCCCATAGACATGCTCGTTGCACTGCGATCTGCACATGAAGCGGGGAATAAATATGCTGGCCTGGACGTGTTCAAAGGAGAACCGACCGACATGTTGAAAGCGAATGTAATTGAGCCACTGAGGATAAAGACGCAGGCTTTAAGCTCGGCAACAGAATCAGCGACGATGGTTCTGAGGATTGACGATGTAATTGCATCGAGTCCACAAAAGACACCTTCAGGAGGCGGGCCTCAGGGCGGTCCAGGAATGGAAGGAATGGAAGAATACTAAGAAATCCCCAAAATAAATACTACCAAATCCAAAGAGAATCCCAATCGGGATTGGTTTTTTTATTATTTTATTTTTTAAAAATGTGTTGAGAAGTTTATATTTTTTGCTGAATAAAAGATAGAGAGGCGGAAAAAAATGGGAAGGATAATAGGCATTGACCTTGGAACAACGAACTCAGAAGCTGCTTTTGTGGATGAGAGTGGCGATGCAAAGATAATACCGAGTGCAGAAGGGAGTGCATACGGTGGAAAGATGTTTCCATCAGTAGTGGCATTCACAAAGGATGGTCAGAGGCTGGTAGGCGTAGCAGCGAAGAGACAGGCGGTGGTTAATCCAGAAGGAACGGTAAGAGAGGCAAAGAGAAAGATGGGGACTTCTGAGAAGATATATGTGAAGACGATTGACAAGTATTTCACACCGCAGGAAATCTCTGCGATGGTGCTGCAAAAGATAAAGACGGATGCAGAGGCGTATTTAGGCGAAAAAGTAGATGCCGCTGTAATTACTGTGCCCGCTTACTTCGACGATAACCAGCGACAGGCGACAAAAGATGCAGGTGAAATTGCAGGGTTTGAAGTAAAAAGGATAATAAACGAGCCTACGGCGGCGGCGATGGCTTATGGGCTCGGAAAGGAAGGAGAATATAAAGTTGCAGTCCTCGATTTTGGTGGCGGCACTTTTGACGTTACCATCATGGACATAGGAGAAGGAGTATTTGAGGTACTTTCTACAAGCGGAGATACGCATCTCGGTGGAGCGGATATAGATGCTGCCGTGATAGACTGGCTTGTGGAGGGCTTTAAAGCAAAGGAGGGGATAGATTTGAGGAGCGACCTAACGGCGATGCAGCGGATAAGAGATGAAGCAGAGAAAGCGAAGATAGAACTCTCCTCTTCTGTGTCAACAACGATAAACCTGCCTTTCATTGCGGTTTCTGGAGGGGAGCCAAAGCATTTAGAGGCTACACTTACGAGGGCGAAATTAGAAGAGCTGGCAGAGCCCACATTGAGAAAGTTAGAGCCTCCAATAAGAAGGGCGTTAGAAGATGCGAAACTCTCTCCTGATGACATAGATAAAATAATACTTATTGGCGGACCCACGCGGATGCCGGTAGTGAAAGCGCGATTTGAATCTATATTGGGAAAAAAAACGGTGGGTGGAGTGGACCCGATGCAGTCGGTGGCAATAGGTGCAGCAATACAGGCAGGTATCCTTGGTGGTCAGGTAAAGGACGAGATAGTTTTACTCGATGTTACGCCGCTTACGCTCAGCATTGAGACCCTTGGTGGTGTTGCAACTCCGCTGGTTGAGAGGAACACCACGATACCGACGAAGAAATCGCAGATATTTACCACGGCTGCGGATAATCAGACCAGTGTGGAAATACATATCACACAGGGTGAGAGACCGATGGCGGCGGATAACACCTCGCTTGGTAGATTCCATTTAGATGGTATACCGCCAGCACCTCGCGGAGTTCCGCAAATCGAGGTGACGTTTGATATAGATGCGAATGGGATTTTGAATGTCACGGCAAAGGATTTAGGGACTGGTAAGGCAGCTTCGATTAGAATTACTGCGTCAACAAAACTTTCAAGGGATGAAATAGACCGGATGGTGCGGGAGGCGGAGAAGTTCAGTGAGGAGGACAAGAAGCGTAAGGAGGAGGTAGAACTCATAAATCAAGCTGATTCACTCGTTTATACCTCTGAGCGTACGATAAGCGAGCTTGGTGAGAAGATAAGCAAAGACCAGAGAGAGAAGGTAGAGCGTGCAAAGGATAAGTTGAAGGAATCGTTGAAGACGAAGGACGTAGCGAAGATAAAAATGGATATGGACGAGTTGACGAAAGCATTGCACGAGGTCTCTGCGGTGGTGTATCAGGAAGCGCAGAAGAAGGCTGCGGAGGAGGCAGAGAAGCAGAAGAAGGAACCTGGAAAGGCAGAAAAGAAGAAGGAAGAAGGTGAAGGCGATTACGTGGATGTGGATTATGATGTAAAGGGTGAAGAGGGGGAAAGGAAGGAGAGGAAGTAAGATAAGTGCGTTTTCTCTCCTTCTCAACCAATTTCATCTTTTGTAAAGGTCTAAACAGCTTTCTCATACAAGTTGTGTCGATGATTTTCTAATAATCGGAACTAACTGACTTGACTTTGTCATTTTATAAAAATTCCCAAATGGGATAAAGGTATATTTCCTCCATATTTTCATATTTTGTATGCACACATAAATTACTTTGCATTACCATCACCCCCATTGAACTCTGAATAGATGTTGAGATATTCC
>QMVO01000101.1 GCA_003661125.1 Methanosarcinales archaeon | reverse complement strand
TGTATTCTTCATCCAGATATTCCAACTGCTCTTGCTTCATGAACCTCGCAAATTCTTCCACCTGCGTTGTGAATTTATCACTGAATCCCTTTGTGTAATTTCTGAGCACTGAAAGCCTATCTAAGTATTCCTCTGTTTTCGCGCCCGTGTTGCACAGCCTATCAATCTCTTGAACGATTTTAAATGATAATGCAAGCCTTGCAGCGTCTTTTTCCGAAAATGTCTTCTTCAATTCCGCTTTTACCGCTTCCGGCGATACGCCCGCCTCCTTTAACAACCGCTTCGCCATCTCTATCTTCTTCTCAGCATAATAGTTACCCTGGAGGTAATGGCAATCGCCAGGATGACAACCACCCACAAAAACGCCATCCGCACCATAGAGGAAAGCATCTAATATGATCACGGGATCAACTCTTCCACTGCACATCACTCTTATTATCCTTATACTCGGTGGGTACTGAAAGCGAGAGACGCCTGCCAGATCCGCACCCGCATAACAGCACCAATTGCAGAGAAATCCTACTATTCTTGGCTCATACATTTTCTTCATCTGCTCCAACTTAGCGATTATTTCATTTCTCAAAACACCCTTTCCTTAATCATCCGTATCCTCTGAGCCAGGCTCAATCTCGTCTCATCTATCTCTATATCACCGATGTCGGGGAGTAATTTGATTCCATAGAGTTGCATAAAATTATGCCCTGCTAAGATGTCATAATGCTTCTCTAAGACATCATCTTCTACAACATAACACAATTGACTACACCAAAATTCGAGCAACTTTACATATAAAAGTATAATCTCTTTACTCTGAAAATCACCGCCTCCTAATCCACCAAACCTCTCCGGTTCAGCAAGCTCAAATAATTCCCCCACCTTTAATGCAGAAGATCGTTTTATGAAGGTGCGAGGTGAACCACTATCAAAGCATAAAATCAATTTCACCGCTTCTTTCCCCGAGGGATAATAACTTACCGAAAACCTTTTCAGGATGTCCATTCTCTCTTTTAGTCACCCTTATTTATCATTAAGACTCCCTCTTTTAAAGTTTCCCTTCACATAATCATCTACGGTTAGAAAGAAAACACTCACAACACCACTCGCGCAAACGAGCAAAGCGCATGCAGTCGCCAAAATAAACACCAAATTAATCTTCTTCATACTTCAACCTCCACTTTTCGACGCCTTAGAGGCTGTCCAACAATTCAAAAACGGAAGAAAAAGAAGGGCAAATAGGGCTTCAAATCCAAAAAGAAGCGATTTTTTTAGTGCCAAAAGCAATTGCGAGACAGCCTCCTTATCCCGGCAAGCATACAATCTTATCGCAGGTATCCAAAGAACTTTACTCCAGCCGAATTGCAGGTATCCAGTCATTATAAATCTCCCCGTTCGCATCTGTGAATTTAGTGCAGTTTATCCAGCCATTTGCTGTGAGTAAGGATGTGTTATGATGAATCTGCGGATAAGAGCCGGTGCGGATGGTGTAGTTGTAGGTTTTGTTTGCCAATAGAACAACGGTCTTGTCGAATGTTATGTTTTTCCAGTCGCCTGCATAGCCTTCCCAGGTTGCGGTGGCGTTCCATGTTTTGTTCCAGATGCGAGCATATTCGGTGTGCCCGCCTGTGCCTGGGCAGGGGTAAGTGTAAAGCTTTGTGGCAATAATCGTTTGGTTTGGCGTGATTGTGCCGTTGTGCGTGCCTGGGATGCTCGGGTATGGACTGGCTGGTTTTCCCGTATCAAAAGGCACCCCTATTTCTAAATTGAACAGTAACTCATCTACCAAGTCATCACTGCCCGCAGCTCCGGCGGTTAATTCATTAAGAATATCTGAGAGTGCTTCCTGGGTACTACCAACCAATGACTCAATGTCATATTCACTCAACAAGTAATCCTTGAGTGCACCTCCTCCATATCCACTCGCACCATAGGAGTTATCTTTTCCTGGGAAATAGATGGCTGCGATATAACTTCCCTCTTTTACTCCTTCAGGGAACTGTATAACTATCTCCCACGAATTATTAGTGTCTACCGAAGAATTGTAGAAAGCAAAACCATTTTCAAAGCAGAGCGGCACTTCTGTAAATCCTTCTGGTCCTATTATCGCAATGTCAATCTTGTCAGAGTCGGCGGACTTGCCTTTAATTGTTATCTCTCTCTTCTTATAGTCTATTGATAAATTAGCTTTGACTTCTTCGGAATAATTACATGTTACTACTACAGATGCATTGCCTGAGTTATTCGCAGCGTCGTATGCTGTCACCGTTATGATGTTCTCTCCCTCTTGCAAACCCACCGTCCAGTTAAATGAGACATTGGTACTGGCATTGGAAGGATAATCACAACTTCCGCCACATATCTTCTCATAACATTGTGCGTAACACACACTTACAACACCAACATCATCAGTTGCATAGCCTGTTAGTGTCACATTCGGCGTGCTGACAATCGATCCATTTTTTGGAGATGTGATTGTTACTACCGGTGGTGTAGCATCTGATCCAAAGTATATTTGTGTACACCATCCGTCACTATATGGAGTTGTCACATTATTGTCTAAGTTATAACTATCCTCGTAAACATTCCATTCTGTGTCGTCAGACTCATTGAAGAACCCAGCGACAAATTCTTCCGCCTCTTCTAATTCGTCTGCCTCATGAGGTATCGCGCTATCATGATGAGCATTTGCGACAACATTCCCATCAGACATCTGCCATAGTCTTGCATGATATCTCCCGAAGATACCAAATGGATCGTCAGCTACATTATCATCATTTACCCAGCCATATACGGGATCGTAGACGTAAAAATGATACCAGATTCCCGAATCATACCAACCCTCTTCTAATATCTCTGATTTCGCTATATCTTTTGTTGTGTTTTTCCATGCGAGATTTATTGGATCTTCTTTTTCGTATATATCCCCGCTTTTTGACCATGCCCACTGGGGATATTTATATTCATCCCACCAATGCGGTGGGTCATCTCCACTTGTTAGCACCGTTACTTTTTCCGTTACAAATACCTTTTCTTCGCCTTCTTGCATTCCAAGTAGTTTACCTTCCACAAGTAATTTGTCATCCACAGGTATTTTAAGCTCTTTTGTAAAATACTCAATCCCAAATCTTTCTTTTAACTCCTCTCCTGTGTATACCTCTTTTATCAGTAGCTGCCCTTGCTCATATTTGCAGGTTGTAGTCGAGTTGACTTTTACAGTGTGGTCTTGCATCCATTCATCTATTGTCGTATTGTCACTCATACAGGGAGCAGGGACTAACGCTATTCCGATAAAAATTAATAGAATAAAGATAGTTCCCTCGGTTATTTTCATCCACCTCATATTTAATCACACCCCGCAGCTATGTGTATATGGATTTTTTGGCTATAAAAAACTTTACGCTTTTTTCGGCTTCATCCCAAAAGTCAATAATATTTATAAGCAGGTGATAAAAAGGAAAATAAGAGAAAATGGGAACGAAAAAATATGGATATCACCCAAAAGGACTGCGGGTAGACTCATTGGGATTAACCGAAGAAGAGTTAAGGGAAGCAAGAAGAATGGGTTATAGAACACAACGCATAGGTATTGGCTATGATTGGAATAAACATATACTCGTAAAAGCACCAACACCTCCAAAGTTCAGCGATACAAATCTTGAAAAGATTGTTGAGGATATACTTAATGATCTTGGATATATTGAAGGGAGAGACTATGAAAAGCAACATCGTGCGTATTGCTATAACTTAGATTTTGCATTTCCAAGACTTAAACTTGCGATAGAGCCAGGAGCACGACATTGGCATAATAATAGTGTGCATTCTTTTGAACCAGAAAAAGATGAAAATTTGAGAAGGGAGGGATGGGAGATTCTTTGGTATGACGAAGACGATCTTAATGATAAAGAACGGGTGAAAGAGGAGATTAGAAGAAAAATTAACAACATCGATTACATTCCATAGTTTTGGGATGAAGCCGCTTTTTTCCAATCCCGCAAGGCTGTTAATGAATCCCGGATAAGAGCCATAAAATCCATAAAATATATAACCCTATCGCAACAAAAAGAGATGATATTTTCCTTTTTGACGCAAAATAGCCCTCTAAACCTGCAATTATAATTAAAACGAGCCAGAAAGGAATGGCTCTGGTTAACCATCTCACACTGGAGATAGAAAAGTCTGATTCTCCAAGCAGGATTACACTAAAAAGCCCCCAAAAAGGCATAACACCCATTAAGATAGCTCCAACCTTATCTCTTGTTATATACCCGTATATAAGCGGGAACAACGGCAGAATAAAGATTAGAAATGTTTCGATTGATGTTCTAAAGGTTGGTGAACCATAGTGTTGCTTTGCAGCCAATAATAAACTTAATACGATAGCTATAGCGGTGACAAATGAAGGTATAACCACCTGTTGAATCAATTTCTTTTCCATTTTTCCTAAATTATGTGGCATTCACAAGTCGTAAGCTGAACTTTATTTCATTTTTTATCCCTTTTTATCCTCCCCTCTTAAAACATTCGTTCCCATTTTATAAATCTTTTAAAAAGCTCCTATCCCTCATACCCCTAAAGCAGCTCTTTCCTGCGCCATCAATTGGTCATTGGTGAAGTGCTGCATTTTAATCGCCCTTTTTATACAGCTCGACCCGCAGGTGCCACAACCCTTGCATTTCACCCCGGTAACTCTTGCTCTTCTACCTTCTTCCGTCTCTACCACTTCTATTGCACCATACGGGCATACGGATTCGCATATACCACAGCCGACACATATCGCTTCGTCCACTGAGGATATTATGGGTTCCGAACGCACGTATCCCTTTGCGAGAGGAATTGTCGCCCTGCTCGCAGCGGCGTAGCCCTGTGAGATGCTTTCTTCGATGTCTTTTGGACCTTGAGCAGTCCCGCAGAGGAATATTCCATCGGTGGCGAAGTCAACCGGACGTAATTTAACATGTGCTTCAAAGAAGAACCTGTCCTGACCCAGAGGGACTTTAAGCATCTTTGATAGCTTCTCAGCATCTGGGTTCTGCACGAGGGGGGTGGATAAAACCACCAGGTCCGCTTCAAGTGGAATATCCATCTGTAACCGCTCATGGTAAACATCCACAACGAGTTTCCCATCACTCTTTCTCACCTTCGGTCTCTTCTCCAGCGGGAACCTCAGGAATCTGACCCCTGCCTTCTTCGCATCTCTGTAATATAATTCATACTCCTCCCCGTACGCCTGGAGTTCGTTATGAGCTATGAAGACGTTTATATCAGGATTAGCCTCTTTTAGCAGTTTTGCATTCTTTATCGCGGTCATACAGCATATCTTAGAACAATACTCGACTACTTCCCCTCTCGCACCCGCACATTGAATCATCACCACCCCTTTGATGCCTTCCAGGTTCAAATCTCCGTGCTTTAGCTTTTCTTCAAGCTGTAATTGCGTAATTACTTTTTTGCCATCGTATCCATACAAACCCTCTGGTTCGAGTTCTTTTGCTCCGGTAGCTACTATTATAACCCCTGCATCAATAGCTCTCTCGGCTCCGTTCTCATCCAATCTCACCTTAAACTTACCAACATAACCTTCTACATCTTTGATAGACGTAGAGAGATGCAATTCGACTCTTTCGTCTTCTTCTACGGCTTTTATTCTCTGTTCTAAAAACTCTGCCGCGAGCTCTTCGGTTGGGTAAAGCTTGTATAAATGACGAAGCAGCCCACCCATCTCACTCTCCTTCTCGATGAGATGAACGTAAAATCCATTCTTCGCTATACTGAGTGCAGCGGTCATACCGCTTATTCCCGCGCCAATTACAACTGCGGAAGGTATAACGTCTGAGGTTAATTCTTCAAGTGGTTCCAGCCGAGCAGCTTTCGCAACCCCCATTCTCACAAAGTCTTTCGCCTTCTCAGTTGCAAGCTCAGGCTCGTGCATGTGAACCCAAGAGCACTGGTCCCGGATGTTAACGAACTCAAAGAGGTAGGGATTCAGCCCCGCTTCCTTACAGGTCGCTCTAAAGAGGGGTTCATGTGTTCTTGGCGTGCAACTTGCAACGACAACCCTGTTAAGCTCGTACTCATGTATTGCAGATTTTATGGCTTCTAATCCCTCTGATGAGCAGGTATATAAATTGTGTTCTGCATGCACGACATTCTCTAAGGTAGATGCATATTCCACCACCGCTGGTACATCCACAACCCCTCCAATGTTTATTCCGCAATGGCAGACGAATACACCAATCCTAAGCTCTTCAGTCATCTTAACTACAACTCATCATAAGTAAATGGTTATATTCTTTGGGCACACATTTTCTTTTGAGGTGTCCAAAATGAAACAATTACATGGGAACAGTTCTCGCTTTGTTAGGGAACTTTTGCAGGAAGAGAGAGCATTCATTTCCAAGCGAGTTAAGAGCACTGATAGGAATATACGTGATAGGGCAAGAGTGGTTGATCTGTCGTCAAAGGGGTATTCTGT
>QMVO01000100.1 GCA_003661125.1 Methanosarcinales archaeon | reverse complement strand
CGTCTATGCTCGCATCAAAAGTTCCCTCTACGTACTCCGGTGCATTTACACTTACTTTCACCGGTTTCGGACCCACGATAACCTCATCATCAATCCACTCCGCAGGTATCGCTTCCGCTTCTGTGTTCACCAGCAGTCCATTGGATATCTTTAACACGCTTTTATCTCCTGTTTCGCCTACCACTGCGAAACTTATCGTCGCTAAATTCCCTGACCCGTTCACGCCAGCAATCCCCGAGACGTCAAGAATCACTCTTATTGTGTCATTATCCATACGCTCCCACTCACTCACCGGTATCGCTTTACCGTCTACGCTGCCATCCGCAACACCCGTAACGTTCACTATGCTCGAATCGAACAACAGGTCGAACTGCCCTGAGTTGAACTCCGTAATGCTATCCACGTCTATGCTCGCATCAAAACTCCCCTCTACGTACTCCGGTGCATTTACACTTACTTTCACCGGTTTCGGACCGACGGTAACCTCGTCATCAATCCACTCCGCAGGTATCGCTTCCGCTTCTGTGTTCACCAGCAGTCCATTGTCTATGTCTAACACGCTTTTATCTCCTGTCTCGCCTACCACTGCGAAACTTACTGTCGCTAAATTCCCCACGCCGCTTACGCCAGCAATCCCTGAAACGTCAAGAATCACTCTTATTGTGTCATTATCTATGCGCGCCCACTCACTTACCGGTATCGCTTTACCGTCTACGCTGCCATCTGCAACGTTGGTTACGTTCACTACGCTCGAATCGAATGAAAGGTCGAACTGCCCTGAGTTGAACTCCGTAATGCTATCCACGTCTATGCTCGCATCAAAAGTTCCCTCTACGTACTCTGGTGCATTTACTGTGACTTTTACCGTGTCTCCGGTTCCCTGAGCTGCCAATCCGGAAATTAGCGAAACGCTAATTGCAGCTACTGCGATGCAAATGACTGCACCTCTCACTAACACACCTTTTCCCTTAATTTTATCTTTTCTTCTTTTGCTCATACTTATTCCTCTTTTCCTCCCTTTTTTTATTCCTTTATATAACAAATAAGGGAAATATTCGAGGATATATATAAGATTTTCGATTTTTTTCTTACTTCCAGATATGAGAAGCTAAAAAGTGATGTGTGTTAATAACATATGTGAAGGGCATATGGTGAGGATTTTTTAGCTTTCAGCCTTATATCAGAAATAGCAGAAGATGACGATAGAGAGGTTAAAGCGTCGCTGGCTAAAGTGGTTGTCAAATCTACTGAAGAAGTATTAAAAGAGCTTAAATCCGGTAAAAGAAAGCCGATGACTTTAGAGGAGTTCAATAAATGGTGCGATGAATTATCGGTCATTTCGTCTTGCTGTTCAGGATAGAAAAAGATGTTGTCATCTTCGAGAGGTTTGTTCATCACAAAGAAACTTATTGAGTGTCTCTCATCTCGTTCCACTCCTTTCCTCCCCACCTCTTCTTTTTCCCCTTATCAGGGCCGCTACACTTCAACTTCGAAATAAAAATTGCTACGATGACCCCTGAGTCATCCTTACCAGCAGAAAAATAAACAGAGGAATACCAACAAAACCCATTATCACACCCACCGAGATGACATCAGGCGCCATCACGGATCTCGCCACAATGTCCGTTCCAACGATCAGCAAAGCACCGGTGAGCCCGGAAGCATTGATCAGAAACCTGTTATCCCGCCCGAAACGAGAAAGCAGGTGCTTTTAACTGTAACTACAACTGATACGTTTGCTTTTTGCGAAGCTAAAAAACTGCCAAACCTCTACACCACGCTTTTCGAACTGCCTCTAACGGAAGGTCCACCAACTCCTTATTCCCATTATAAATCCAAATCCTCTTCTCTCCTACTGTCTCGCCCAACTTAGTTACATAAACTTTTCTTCTCTTTAACAGATCCTCGAACCGCTTCCTTTCTTCTTTCCATACTTCCACCACCCACCTTGAGTTAGATTCTGAGAACAGCTTATAATCACTTCTCAGCTCTGGGCGCATACCCCTAATATCAATAGAAGCGCCAATATCTCCCCCTATTAACATCTCACATACCGCAACCGCAAGACCCCCCTCTGAAACATCGTGACAACTCGCGATTAATCCCTCATCCATCGCGTCCCTTAACGCTTCCATACTTCTTATCAACACCTCCGGGTCAGTTCTCGGCGCTATTCCTCCTCTTTCTACTCCCCTTAACTTGTAATACTCACTACCACCCAACTCCTCTTTCGTTTCTCCTGTCACATAAAGAAAATCCCCTGCTTCCTTTATGTCTACGGTAACGCATTCTCTTACATCTTCGCATAATCCTATGCCAAGAATAGTAGGTGTTGGGGGAATTGATTCATTCATAACCGCGGATTCATTATAAAAACTCACATTACCACTCACAAAGGGTATTTTAAGCGAAGACGCCATATAACCTAAACCACGACAACATTCATAGAACTCACCCATTCGCTCAGGCTTCTCCGGGTTGCCAAAATTCAGGCAGTCAGCAAATGAATGTGGTGTTGCACCCACGGCGGTTAAATTCCTGCATACTTCATCCACAGCGCTTGCAGCACCCCAAAATGGATTTAGTTTGCAGAAAGACGGATTCACATCAGAAGTAATGGCAAGTCCCTTATAGGACTCTTCTAATGGCTTTATCACTGCTGCGTCCCCATGCGTCTCTTTTCCTATTATCCCCTGCATCGGCTTTAGTACGGTAGATGCTCGCACTTCGTGGTCATATTGTCTTATAACACACTCCCGCGAGGCAATATTGGGAGCAGCAAGCAACCTTTTCAAAACCTCATTGTACTCTTTCGGTTCTTCTATTGATTGCTCCCCCTTCTCCTTTATCCTTATCTCCCTTGGACGTTCATAAACAGGGCATGCAACCAAAAAATCGGTATCCAGCTCAAATACCATCTCCCCCTCATAAAAAATCCTTATCTGTGAAACAGACGAATATTTTTTTTCTTTGGTAAAGCTTTCTTTTTTAAAGAAAGGTTTTGTTTGACCTATAACCACGGCATCCACATCCCATTTCTCGAATACCCCCAGCAACTCCTCCACTTTGTTTCTCGATGCTGCAATTAAAAACCGTTCCTGTGATTCCGAAACCCATATCTCCCATGCACTGAGCCCCTCCTCCTTTAACTTTACGCGCTCTAAATAAATATCCGCACCGCATCCCCCTGCATGACACATCTCGCTCACTGCACACGATAACCCGCCTCCACCGAGGTCCTTCATCCCGCTTATCAAGCCGCGCTCATTCGCTTCTAATATCGCATGCATTAGCGGCTCCTTTGTTATCGGATCGCCAAGTTGAACGGCACTTCGGAATTCCTCCTCGCCGCTTAACTCCACCGAAGCGAAAGTAACGCCGTGTATGCCGTCCCTTCCCGTTTTCCCGCCGACCAGAACAAGTATTTCGCCTTGTTTTGCCATGCTTCTTCTCAAATCCGCTTTCTTCATTATTCCCACACAGCCTACGTTCACCACGCAATTGCCAACATAGCCATCGTCGAAATAAACCATGCCCGCACAGGTTGGAATGCCTATTCGATTCCCGTAGTCACTTATTCCGGAAACAACACCCTCAAACAAGAATCTTGGATGCTTCACCCTCTCTGGAAGTTCTTCGTACACATAATCCAGGTGCCCAAAGAACAAAGGGTCAATCAAAGCGATAGGCTGGGACCCCATGCAAACCACATCTCTGACGATGCCTCCTATTCCAGTCGCCGCACCACCATAAGGCTCGATTGCAGAAGGGTGATTATGGCTTTCAAATGCCACTACATAGGCGTATTCGTTGTCAAATTCGACAATGCCCGCATCTTCTTTTATCACTGATATGCTCTGTGGTGCTTCTATGCCAAAAATAAACTCTTGCAAGATTTTTTTTGAACTCTTGTAACAGCAATGCTCCGACCATGCCTGTGCAATACTTTGAAGCTCCACATCCGTCGGCTCTCGGCTTTTCGCCACGAAATATCGTTTTATCCTCTTCATCTCCTCTAAATTTAATGCAAGACCCATTCTTTCACTTATACGCTTCAATTCCTCATCATGCGCATCTCTTATCCTTACTTCAAACCGCTTTTTGGAATTTACCATAAATAACTTCCTCTTTCTTCTTTATTTCTTTTGAGTAATTTAAAAATAAACCGGAAGAAATCCTCTATTAGGTCTAAGGTCTCCGGAAGTATCACGAACACCGCATACGCAATAACAATCAACGCAATCATCGCACCTATCCTCGCAATCACGCCATGAGCAATATAAAAGCTCTGCAAAGGCGAGCCAAACCACTGCCCGAAATATGCAGATGTGACAAACACATTTCTTAAAATATTCAATCCATAGATAACAGGCACAGAGACGAAAAAAGCTTTTAATTTTCTTCTCACCGGCGCATTGACGGCGAAAATCAATCCAATAAAGAGAACCATGCTTTGTATCGCGGTGCACGCTAAGATTATCTCTATCGGTTTGTTAAGGTCGTGAAAAGACTCTGCGGTGGTGTAAATGCTGGATGGAGGCGTCATATATACACCCACGTTGAAAAGATTTAGCATCATGGTAGTGATTTTAGTGGTGGTATAAATGAGAAGTTCTGAGAGGAAGGGAATTTCAGAGAAGGGGAAGTAAAAGACCGCGGTTATTAGTGCCACTTTCGTTATTGTGAAAAATAAATCCTCCTCCTTTTCTCTTGTTTTTACCAACAGGAAAGCAAGAAGAAGCGAAAAGGCGAGAAATATCAGCGATAATGAACCGTCAAAGTATTCTTCCAACGAGAAATAGTCGGAGGCTTCGAAAAAGCAGTAAATCGCGATGAACATCCAACCTATTGCCCCTATCTTTCTTTCCCGGAATAACAGCGCCAGGAAAAAAAGACCCATTGCGATAAACGGGAGAATGTATTTTGCAATCATTTTTTATAAGTATTATAGACTATGAAGTATCAACTTTATTATGCAACTGCAAAGAATTACTGTATAATTACTTAAAGAAGCAGCAAAAAAGTTTGTCTGCTCGCGATATTTCTCGTGTTTGTTTGCCACCATGTTTTCAGGTAGCTAATTATGCACTCTTTATTCATGTTACAAATGTAGTAAGCAGGGAAGATATAAAGATTGCGGTGTGTATGTATTTGCATTTATAGATATTAATAAATAAGAAAAAATAGAAAAATTTATATATGTCCTAGTTATGTCCTTTTTATTATTTCGCTAAAAAGAGGATAATAGGGAAGGGACAGACAGATAAAGGGGGATAAAGGAATGCACATGAAAAAGGTCATCTGTGTCGCGGCGGTAGTCATAGCAATAATGGCGGTAGTGCTTATTGCTTTTTCTTCTACGATATCCGCGAAAGCTGTGGACAGAACCTATAATAAGGTGGGCGGTGTAATAACCTACACTGGGAAACTCCCAAGTGATGCTGATGCGGAAACAAATGCGATTACGGTATATGAAGGAGAAGAAATCTACTTTAGAAACAAAAGCACGAATATTTCTTCTAATGTCATCGTCTCAGGACCCTATGACCACGATGGCGATAAGAAATCAGGCTGTGCTGACTATTCCGTGAGTGTGGGCAAGCCCTGGGATTCAGACGGTATGAAAACAGGCTACTTTAAAGTTGTCGAGAAGAACACAGACATCGGTTGCTGGTTCAGCGTTGATAAACAGTCTTTCAGCTTGGAGCTTGAGGACACGAAAGTACGAGAGAAAGAAAGCTTCAACCTCTCTCTAAAAACGAACGACAAGAAAGGGGGTGTGATGAAGCTAACTATCGAAGATGATGAAGGATATTCAATAACGAACAAAAACGGCACTGACATATACGAGGTTCTTGTGAATTATACAGAATATCGCGCTTTTGACTCTGACCCTGTTGATGCGGATGGTAATCTAGTAGATGGAATAATACATAATGCAAAGGGAGAGCTTGTTTTTGACTCAAAGCAACTGGACATGAAAGAAGGAACATACACGATAATCTTAGAGGACTATGCAACAGAAGTAGAGGAGACAGAGGATATAGAAGTAGAGAAATGGTATCTGGAAATGGAGTGCAGCGAAGAAGTAATAAAGGGCTGGGAGGACATTGTTATTACAATACAGAGTTCGTACTACGAGAAAGAAGTGAATGTAACTGTTGAGGGTATTCCCAAGTGGAAAGAAAAGACATTAACGCTTGATGAAGAAGGCAAGAAAAGAATAAAGATTCCCACAGAAAATGTGGACTACGGCAGGTATAAAGTAACAGTTAAAGTGGTTGAGTTTCCGGCATGTGCAGAAACCCGATATGTGCTGGTAAAGAAAGGAGAAACGACTTTAGAAGTGCCTGAGACAGCAACCGTCGGTGACATTGTGCATATGAAAGGAACTTCTGACTATGGTTATTTAGCAGTCTTCGTAATTGATGATGTGTATAAAGGCGATGCAGCAATAGTTGATGATGAATTTGAATGGTACTGG
>QMVO01000099.1 GCA_003661125.1 Methanosarcinales archaeon | reverse complement strand
GCGTTCAGTCAAAAAATTCGTTTGTCTGCATGTACTTTTGGTAGGGCTAGTGGTTTCGCTGGGTATTAACACAAAGGAGGAATTGCAGAAGATTGCTGAATGGTAGTTTGTGGAGGGGGCTGTCTATTATATATGCCCCTGGCTTTGTCATCGATCATAAACCTGACCTCGCCGCCTGCATTCGCTATCTGCGCTGCAATATATCTCTCTTCATCGCCCATTCCGCGATAAGGGTCGCCTTCTAAAAGGACTTTCACGTTAACACCTCGGTTTAAGGCAGCGATGAGATGATCCATCAGATAGTAATTGTAGAACTGGTAAACATTCAAATAGATTGATTCATTGGCGTTGTCAATCGCATTTGCAAGTTCTTTGAAGCTACTGTCCGGTGATGTGAATACAGTTACTGTTCCGTTGAAGTTAAATGTCTTGTAGGGGAAGTACAGTCGCCAAACGTCCTCGATTGGATGTGTGATCCAATCAGCAGCAGAGTTTGTGTCTTCATACGCCCCTGTCGTTTCGTTTAGATCCCTCTCTAAGATTACACCTTCTTCTACATCCTTCACAGGCAAACCGGTCCATCCGGGACCTGTGTAATCGGAATTGCCATAAACTACGACGTCTACTATTTCACCTTTATTATCTCTCAGAATCACTTCATCACCCTCATTATGCAATCTCACCCTCCTATGAGTCTTTATCATATCTGGTGCAGGATCTGAATCAACACCATACTCAAAATCGGGTTTCAGAAGCATCTCCTCATAAAATGTAGTTGCGTTATAAGCGAGGTATAGACTATTCCCGGCACTTATATATGCCCAATCCGGAAACGTAATAATGCCTTCACGATCTGTTATCTGCCATCCACCGATGTTGATTGTACTTTCAGTGGGATTATGTATCCTTATAAATTCACCTTCAGTATCCCCTTTCACATAGGTATCATAATATACTGCAATAATCAATATCTGATCTGGAGTGAGTGTTGGCGTAAAGTAATTTTGTGGAGAGTTATCTTTCTCCGAATCCATGCTGTAAGTTGTATCGGCACCAACTGCGTTACCGCTTACAACTATCGCCAAGGCAATTGAAACAGCCAAAAATACTTTCCAATCTGCTTCATATTTCATTTTTTTCTTTTTCGCAATACCAAGTGAAATTTACCCCGCGATAAAAATAAGGATGAGTTGTCCATTTTACTATTTTTAACTATTTCCTTTAAATAGTATTTGCAACATAGTTAAATAATTAAATAATATTCAGTTTAGCTAAGATGGGAAAACATCAAAAGAGAATAGCGGCACCACGCAGCTGGCGAATAGGAAGAAAAACCGCCTACTGGACGGTAAAACCCAGACCAGGACCGCATCCTGGGGATAGAAGCATGCCCCTGCTTTTGATCATAAGGGACATGCTGCAGTTGGCGGACAATAGTAAGGAAACGAAAAGGATATTGAAAGAGGGGGAGGTAGTAGTAAATGGAAGAGTGAGAAAAGACCTTAAGTTCCCTGTTGGCATCTTTGACATCCTTTCCATTCCACGCATTAATGCCTGTTATATGGCTCTTTTGGACAAAAAGGGGAAATTATCACTGGTGGAGATAGGGGAGGAAGAAGCGTCCAGGAAACTAAGTCGTGTGAGCGGTAAAAGAATGCTCAAAGGGGGGCAGACACAATTGAACCTGCATGATGGCAGGAACATTCTTCCAGGAGAAGAGCTTGCGGAAAAAATAAAACCAAAGGATTCTTTGATGATTTCTATTCCTGATAATGAAATTCTGCAGCATTTTGCATATAAAGAAGGAAGTAAAGTGCTGGTAATAGGCGGTAAGCATTCTGCCCAGGCAGGTGAAATAGAAGAGATAAGAATAGTGCAAAGTCCAGAGCCAAATATAGTAAAGATAAGACCGTTAGGCGAAGAGGAAACTTTCGAGATCATAGATGATTATGTCTTTGTGGTGGGAGAAGAAAAAATAGAGATTCCTGAGGTTAAATACTAAATCAGAAAAAAATGACAGCAAATCCAATGAGAAGAATAGAAATAGACAAAGTAGTGATAAATATGGCAGTAGGGGAGAGTGGAGAGAAGTTAGCAAAAGCAGAGAAACTTTTGGAGCGCATTGCGGGTCAAAAACCGATTAAGCGGCTGGCTAAAAGAACCATACAACCACTGGGTATAAAAAAAGGCGAAGCTATTGCGTGCAAGGTCACGTTGAGACGAGAACGTGCAAAGGAATTCCTCAAACGGTGTTTTAAAATACAAAATAAGCTCCTTATGAGTCAATTTGACACCTATGGCAATTTCTCTTTTGGCATCGCGGAACACACCGACTTTGGCATCCGTTACGACCCCAAAGTAGGAATATATGGAATGGATGTTTCAGTTTCGTTAAAAAGACCGGGGAATCGAATAAAAGAGCGAAGAATACAAAAAAAGAAGCTGCCAGGTAAGCAAAGGATAAGCAAAGAAGAGGGTATGGCATTTCTCGAAAAGGAATATGGCGTAGAAGTGGTGGAAGTATGAAAATATTAAACAATGCATATAGGGATCATCACATGCGAGATTCTAAGCAGAGAAATAAAAGAAGTAATCAAAAAAACAGGCGTTGATATCCTCTTCTTTGTGCTGCCCGAAACCAGCAATCCGGCAATAAATACACTGAGTAAAAGGATAAATCAGCGGTTTTCGAGTGTGCTGTCTGAAGGCGATATAAAAATAAAAGAAAAAACGATCAGGCAGATAGAGAAGGAAATTCGTGAATATGACATCACGGATTCTGTGATTATCGAAGTATTGGAGTTGAGAATGCATGACTGCCCTGATAAACTACTGGTGAGGGTTGAAGAGGGCATAAAAAAAATGAGTGCCATAGCGAATTTCGTTTTATTGGGATATGGGTTGTGTGGATGCACAACAAACGGGATGGAAAGAGTAATCAAAGAAGCAGATGTGCCTGTGGTAATACCGAGGGACAAAAGAGGGGAATTATTGAACAATTGCATAGAGATTGCGCTTGGTAAAGAAAGGGTTCAGGAGTTGCTACGGGAAGAAATAGGAACTTTTTTCATGACTCCTGCGGGGGCATCAATCATAAAGGAGCCTCTGGTAATACTGGAATCTACTATTGGTATTATAGCAGGGAAGATGAACAGAAGTGCTACTATTGATACACCGAGGATAATAAAACTCATGAAGAACCATTACCGAAGGGTTGTGAAGATATGCTATTCCGACAGGGATGAGAAAGACGAAGAATATTCAAAAACGGTTGAAAACTTCGCTAAGGAGTTCGGGCTTGAGATAAAAATTGAAATGAGAAAGTCAAAAATCATGCTTGAGGCGTTGGAAAAAGGTTTAGGGTTATAGCCAGCCAGGAACATCCTTCCTTCGTATTTTTCCGCATTATCTATCTATCTATCATTTTTAATCAATTAAACCAAAATTCTCCACAGAAAATACAACAACACAAGAATTAGAATTAAAATTACAATTGCGATGATGATATAAGGCAAGAATTTGACTATCAGCCATAATATGCCTAAAAGAAGGAGAAGGATAAGCAATAGGAACACTAATGCCGGGATTCCGCTCAAAAACCACGAGAATCGCATATCAAGACTTTACCACTTCTACCATTTCCTCTGCTACTTTCAACAAGCGAAGCCATGTATTCGCCGCTGCTCTCACCTTCACTATATCCTCACCGCTTATACATACGCTTACGCTTAGTTTATCCTCTTTGAGAGCGACATCAACAAAAAAGCGTTTGTCTTTATCTAATTTTGTCTTATTCTCTTTCTCTTCTTTTATAGACTCATACACCGTCTTTATTGCCTCTTCTTCATCCTCAAGCACAAATTCAGCTTTGATTCCCATTTAGACCGCCTTTACTTTTTTCACCATCACTTTCGGTCTTTCCTTTCTTAATGCCCGATAGCCACAATATGGGCATCTTATCACTTGATATTCAGTGGTTATCTCTACAATCCTTTTACACCTTAAGCAGTAATATCCCATCTTCACCTCACTCCTTTACTTCCATCGGTCCCATTTCGGTTCCTACTCCCCTTTCCTCTATCCTCTTTATCGCCCTCTGTGCCGTTACGCCCATTGGAGTTTTTGGGACATAAGTTCCCCCGGTGAAGGTGAAGCCGCATGTTGAACACTTCCATATACCTGTGCCTATTCTTGTCACTGACTTCTTTTCACATTTCGGGCACTTGTATGTGGCTCTTGTCTTCTCTTCCATCTCAGCAACAGCTTTTCTTATTTTCCGTCCATAACGCACTCCAAACCTACCTGCTGATTTTGTCTTCCTCCCCTTCTTCCTCTTTTGCTTACTCGTCATTTTTCATTTGGAATTAAATTAAGATTGAAGTAGTATATATTTATTGTGTTGTAAGTTGGATTTTCGCGAAAATGCGGTTATCGGACTTAAAGCGGGAAAAGGGGTTGAACATTATCTCCGGCGATAGCGACATAGAGCTCTACCCGCCGCAAGAGGATGCGATAAGAGCAGGTTTGCTTGATAAGAATAAAAATTTCGTCATCTCTTCTCCAACGGCGAGTGGAAAAACGCTGTTAGCGGAATTAGTGATGTTAAAATCAATTTTGCTTGATTCCGGGAAATGCCTTTATGTCGTGCCGCTAAATGCATTAGCATACGAGAAATATCTGAATTTTAAGGATAAATACACCGGTGTTGCAAAAGTTGGCATATCAACGGGCGATTACGAAAGTAGCTCGAGGTATCTTGAAAGATATGACATTACAATTCTCACACTGGAAAAGCTGGACTCTCTTACGAGAATAAAGCCTGCCTGGTTAAGAAAGATTTCGGTTCTGGTTGTGGATGAGGTACATGTGATAGGAGATGAGAAGAGAGGACCGAGGTTAGAAGGAGCGATGGCGCGTTTTATGAGCTTTAATCGTGCTGCGAGGATCATTGGCTTATCTGCAACGATACCAAATGCGGAGGAGTTCGGAGACTGGTTGCATGCATCTCTGATACGCTCTGAATGGAGACCGGTGCCTTTAAAAGAGGAGGTATTCCTGGCAAAGGATGACCGGAAGATAATAGAGCGAGTGGTACAGGAGGCGAAAGAAGGTTCACAAGTTCTTGTTTTTGTAAATACAAAAAGGGGTTCGGCATCTTTTGCGAGAAAAATTGCAGCGCAATTGAAAATGGCGAATAAAGAGTTGATCCAGCTTGCGGAGCAGGTGGACATTGGTGTAGATGACCTTGCAGATATGGTCAGGTCTGGCGTTGCATACCACAACTCGTGGCTGCACCCGGAGCAGCGTAGAGCGATAGAAGAGAGTTTTAGAGCGCATATATTAAAAGTGATATGCTGCACGCCAACGCTGGCAATGGGCGTTTCTTTACCTGCAAAAATGGTTGTAATCCGGAATTATAAGTTTTTTTCGCTTGGCAGGGGCAATGAGCCGATGCCCGTGTGCTGGGTGAAACAGGTATTCGGTCGTGCTGGAAGACCGGAATATGATGAGTATGGAATTGGGCTGATAGTAGCGAAGAGCGAAGATGAGTGCGAGGAAATAGAGGATTTTTACATAAATGGTGAATTGGAAGAGATAGAATCTCAGTTTTCCGCAGATGCGATGACCGAGCAGATTCTCGCAACCATCGTTGGTGGTGCGCATCATACAGACCAAATTCTTGATTTTCTCAACAGCACCTTCTATGCGTTTCAAAACCGCGCTCAAATGGAACTCGTAAGAGACCAATTGGAAGATATACTGACGGAATTATCAGAGGAAGGGTTCATAGAGAAGAAAGGAAGTGAAATAAGAGCTACTGGATTCGGGTCGCTCGCTTCCAAGTTGTATTTATCCACGAAATCAGCATTGGAGCTGATAGAAGGGATAGAAGTTTTAAGTGAGCTCGGGAAAAAGGGAAAAACAAAACTATCGGATTTTGATCTCTTGCTCCTTTTATGCAGATGTGAGGAGGTGGTTCCGCTGCGTGTGAAAAAAGCGAAGCAAGCGATGGAAATAGCAAGCAGCCTTAGCGATAACCAGGAATGGGTGTATGACGGTGCGTATGCGTTGGGTAGTGCGATTGTGGCGCACGCATGGATTGATGAGCTTACCTATCGAGAGATAAAGGAGAAGTTCGGAATATATCCAGGAGAGATTCACAATAACATCTATGTCTTAGAATGGATTTGTTATGCAGCGTCGAGGATGGCAAGATATCTTAAGGATACGAACATGTATGCGAAGTTAAGCGTGTTACAGAAGAGGATAAAGCATGGTATTAAAACAGATTTGCTCGAATTGGTGTCTATAAGAGGCGTTGGCAGGGTGATCGCAAGAGGATTGTATTCCGCAGGGTTTAAAAGCGCGGTAGAGGTGGCAAAAGCCGATGTGACGCAGTTAGAAAGAGTTCCTGGTATTGGAGAGAAGCGAGCAAGAAAGATAAAGGAAGACGCTCTGCGACTGTGCAAAAAAATATGATATAAATAATTGTATTTGTATAGCTACCTATACTTTATTTTAAAACTTTCCCATGCGATATTCTTGCAATAATGGTTAGGGTGGTAATCCAT